>NZ_JBEXKG010000182.1:0-13625 GCF_040609555.1 Streptomyces sp. NPDC004658 | reverse complement strand
CGCCCGGTTACATTCCGAACCCGGAAGCTAAGCCTCACAGCGCCGATGGTACTGCAGGGGGGACCCTGTGGGAGAGTAGGACGCCGCCGAACAATCTTTGGAGGACCCCTGGTCACCAGCGTTCAGCTGGGACCGGGGGTCCTTTTGTTTTTACAATGCTTGTGGTACCGAAGACAGGAGTCACCATGTCCACCAACTCTCCCGACGACCGACCGGAGCGCGACCAGCGGCGACGGGACAGTGGTGACCGGGGTGACCGTGGCGGTTTCCGCCGCGACAACGACCGCCGTGACGGTGACCGCCGGGACAACGACCGGCGCGGTGGCGACCGTGGTGGCTACGGTCGCCGTGACGACCGGCGCGACGACCGGCGCGACGACCGGCGTGGGGGTGGCGGTTTCCGCCGCGAGGGCGAGCGCGGCACGCGTCCCGGGTTCCAGCGGGACGACCGCGACCGAGGTGAGCGTGGCGGGTTCCGGCGTGACGACCGCGGAGACCGCGGCTACCGCCGTGACGACCGCGGCGACCGCGGTGACCGCCCCTCGTTCCGCCGTGATGACGACCGTGGCGGCTACGGCCGGCGCGACGACAACCGCGGTGGCTACGGTCGTCGGGACGACCGCCGCGACGACCGCGACCGTGGCGAGCGCGGTGGCTTCCGGCGCGACGACCGTCGCGATGACCGGCGCGATGACCGCAGGGACGACAGCCGTGGCGGCGGGTTCCGCCGCGAGGGCGACCGGGGTTCGCGCCCGCCCTTCCGTCGGGACGACCGGCGCGATGACCGCAGGGACGACCGCAGGGACGACCGTGGAGACCGCGGCTACCGCCGTGACGACCGCGGCGACCGTGGCGACCGCCCCTCCTTCCGCCGAGACGACGACCGCGGCGGGTTCCGTCGCGATGACCGTCCCTCCTTCCGGCGTGACGACCGCCGTGACGATCGCCGAGACGACCGTGACCGCGGCGAGCGCGGTGGCTTCCGGCGGGACGACAGCCGTGGCGAGCGCGGTGGCTTCCGGGGCCGTGACGGCCGCGACGACCGTGGGGGCCGCGGGCCCCGCAGGGACGACCGCGGTGACCGCGGTGGTCGCCCCGGTGGCTTCCGGGGCCGGGACGGGCGGGACGACCGCCGTGGCGGGGGTCGGTTCCGTGATGAGCGGGACCGGGACCGGGAGCCGATCAAGCGGCTGCCGATCCCGGAGGACGTCACCGGCGACGAGATCGACAAGGACGTGCGGCAGGAGCTGCAGAGTCTGCCCAAGACGCTCGCCGAGGACGTCGCCAAGAACCTGGTGATGGTCGCCCGGCTGATCGACGAGGACCCCGAGGGCGCCTACGGCTACTCCAAGGTGGCCCTGCGTCTGGCGTCCCGTGTGGCCGCCGTACGCGAGGCCGCGGGATTCGCCGCGTACGCGAACCAGAAGTACGGCGAGGCGCTCGCCGAGTTCCGGGCCGCCCGGCGGATGACCGGAACCGTCGACCTGTGGCCGGTGATGGCCGACTGCGAGCGCGGGCTCGGCCGGCCGGAGAAGGCGCTGGACATGGCCGGCGCCCCGGAGGTGCACAAGCTGGACAAGGCCGGTCAGGTCGAGATGCGGCTCGTCGCCGCCGGCGCCCGGCGTGACATGGGCCAGCTGGACGCGGCCATCGTGACCCTGCAGAGCCCGGAGCTGGCCTCCAACTCGGTGCAGCCGTGGACCGCTCGCCTGCGCTACGCCTACGCCGACGCCCTGCTGGCCGCCGGCCGGGAGCGCGAGGCGCGGGAGTGGTTCGCGAAGGCCGTCGAGGCCGACCGGGACGGCAGCACGGACGCCTCCGACCGGCTCGCCGAGCTGGACGGCGTCGAGTTCGTCGACGCCCTGTCCGAGGACGTCGAGGACGGAGAGGACGTCGAGGACGGCGGGGAGGCCGGGGACGCTGCCGACGAGTCCGCCGACGCCTCCCCGGAGGCCGGCGACGAGGACTGACGCCGGTCACCTGGAAGAGGGCAGGCTCCCCTGGGGGCCTGCCCTCTTCCGTGTGCCGGCGACCCGGGCGTTGACGGCCGGTGCCGGCTCAGATCTCCAGTGCCCGCAGCACCAGGCCCGAGGCCGGCTTCGGGCCGAACGACGTCGACTTCCGGGGCATGGTCACGCCCTGCCGGGCCAGGTCGCGTACGACCTCCTCGCGGACCGGGTGCAGCAGGACCGCCGTACCGCCGTCGCGTTCCGCCTTCTCGACCGTCGCGGCCGTGTCGTGGATGTAGGCGATGTGGGCCGGGGAGTCCTCGGGGATGCGCCAGACGTGGTCCAGCAGCGTGGCGTGCAGGACCGTGGCGTCCAGGGCGCGCCAGGCGGCCGGGCGGTCCGCGGGGATGGTCCGCGCCAGGAGATCCGGGTCCGGGCGGTCGAGCAGGTGGAAGGCGCCGTCGCCGGCCAGCAGGAAGGCGTTGCCGGCGCAGGCCGCGTCCGCCAGCGCCTCCAGGGCCTCGGGGAGGGGTTTGTCGAGGCGGCGTACCCGGAACAGGCCGTCCACGGCCGCCAGCGCGTCCGCGACCGGCAGGCCGTGGAGCAGCCGGTGGATGGCGCGGACGCGCAGCGGGTAGCGGGCGGTGTCGACCAGGAGGACCAGGCCGTAGTCCCAGGGGCTGGGGGAGGGGTGTTCCAGGCGCAGCCGGCGGTAGGTGGCCCAGCGGTGGTGGCCGTCGGCGATGAGGGCCTGGCGGCCGGCGAGGTCGGTCTGGATGCGGGTCAGTTCGTCGGGGTCGGTGACGGACCACAGGCGGTGCCGGAAGCCGTCCTCGGTGGTCGTGGCCAACAGGGGCGGGCGGTTCGCCGTACGCTCGACGACCTCGGCCGCCGTGCCGTCGCCCCGGTAGGTCAGCAGCAGCGGCTCCAGGTTCGCGCGCGTGGCCCGCATCAGGGCCGCGCGGTCGGCGACCACGGGCGGCATGACGTCCTCGTGCGGGAGCACCACGCCCTCCGCGGGCTCGGTGACCCGCAGGGTGCCGATGATGCCCCGCTGGAGCATGCCGTCGCCGTCGCGCTGCTCGTACACGTACAGGCCCGGCTCGGGGTCCGCGGTGAGGACGCCCTCGTCCAGCCAGCGGCGCAGCGTGTCCGCCGCCTGCTCGGTGCGGGCGCTCGGGGTGCCGGCCTGGGGCAGGATCAGCCGGACGATGTTGTACGGGTCGGCCGACTGGAGGTGGTGCAGGCCGTCGGGGCGTACAACGACGTCGTAGGGCGGGGAGGTGACGGAGGCGAGGCTGCCGACCCGGTCGGGGTCGTAGCGAAGGCCTCGGAACGGGGTCAGTTCCAGGCCTCGACGCGGTGTTGCCTCCCAGTGACCTGCTGTGTTCATCCCGGCATCGTACGTGTGTCAGTGGCGTGGGGGATGATCGGGGGAAAGGCGAGTGAACGAGGAGCGATGTGGACATGAGCCAGGGCGTCAGGACGAGGCCCGAGGGCAGTGGGCAGCCCCTGAGCGAGGCGTACGACACGGCGCTGCTCGATCTGGACGGGGTGGTGTACGCGGGCGGGAGCGCGATCGCGTACGCGGTCGACTCGCTGGCGGTGGCCCGGTCGGGCGGGATGCGGCTCGCGTACGTCACGAACAACGCGCTGCGGACGCCCGACACGGTGGCCGGGCATCTGACGGAGCTGGGCATACCGACGGGCGCGGACGATGTCATCACCTCCGCGCAGGCCGTCGCGCGGCTGATCAGCGAGCAGGTGCCGGCCGGGGCGCGGGTGCTGGTGATCGGCGGCGAGGGGCTGCGGGTGGCGCTGCGCGAGCGGGGCCTGACGCCGGTGGAGTCGGCGGACGACGACCCGGCGGCGGTCGTGCAGGGGTACGGCGGGCCGGATCTGACCTGGGGGCGGTTCGCGGAGGCGTCGTACGCCGTCCGGCGGGGTGTGCCGTGGTTCGCGTCCAACACCGACCTGACGATTCCGAGCGGGCGGGGCATCGCGCCGGGCAACGGGGCGGCCGTGGAGGTCGTGCGGATCGCGACGGGCGCCGAGCCGCAGGTCGCGGGCAAGCCGCTGCCCCCGATGCACCGGGAGACGATCATCCGGACCGGTGCCGAGCGGCCGCTGGTGGTCGGGGACCGGCTGGACACGGACATCGAGGGCGCGTTCAACGGCGGGGTGGACTCACTGCTGGTGCTGACCGGGGTCACGGACGGGGTGCAGCTGCTCGCCGCGCCGCCGCAGCACCGGCCGACGTATGTGGACGCCGATCTGCGCGGGCTGCTCACCGGGCAGCCGGAGATCACCCGGGAAGGTGACGGTTTCGGGTGCGGCGGGTGGACGGCGACGGCCGGGACGGACCGGTTGGAGCTGTCGGGCGGCGGCGAGCCGCTGGACGGGCTGCGGGCGCTGTGCGCGGCGGCCTGGACGGCGGCCGGCGAGGGCTCCTGCGCGCTGGACGGGCAGAAGGCGCTGGCCCGGCTGGGGCTCTGACGGTCCCGCAGGCGGACCCGGCGGACCTCGCCGGAACGGGACGCGTGCGGGCCTGCGGGCCGGGCTTCAGCGGGCCTTCACGGAGCTCACGGGAACCGGGCATCGAGTTCGTATGCGAGGGTAGGCTAACCTAACCTCGTGTTGGTCGACAGTCCTCCGGAACAGCGCGCGGAGTCCGCACCCGCGCCCCCAACCCGCCGGGCGGCGCGGGCCCTTGGGCTCCTGCTCTCGGTCGTGCTCCTGGTGTTCGTCGCTCTGGCGAGCATCGCGATCGGGGCGAAAGCGCTGTCGCCCGACCAGGTCTGGCACGGTCTGTTCCACGCCACGGGGACGTACGGCGACGTGGTCGTGGACGAGCGGCTCTCGCGCACGGCCCTCGGTCTGCTGGCCGGCGCCGCGCTCGGTCTGTCCGGCGCGGTGCTCCAGGCGCTGACCCGCAACCCGCTGGCCGAGCCGGGGCTGCTCGGCATGAACGCGGGTGCCTCCGCCGCCGTCGTCACGGCGATGACCTACTTCGGCGTCACCAGCCTCACCGGCTATGTGTGGTTCGCGTTCCTCGGCGCGGCGGCGGTCGGCGCGCTGGTGTGGTTCCTCGGCGGCAGCAGGGGCGCGACCCCGGTACGGCTCGCGCTCGCCGGCACGGCGGTCAGCGCGGCCCTGTACGGCTACCTCCAGGCCGTGATGATCACGGACGGCGCGGCCCTGGGCAAGATGCGCTTCTGGACGGTGGGTTCGCTGGTCTCGGCCAAGAACTCGACCATCGTGCAGGTCCTGCCGTTCCTCGCGGTCGGCACGGTCCTCGCGCTCGCCCTGGCCCGGCCGCTGAACGCCGTGGAGATGGGCGACGACACCGCGCGCGCCCTCGGCGCGCACCTGAACCGCACCCGGGCGCTGGCCATGCTGGCCGCCGTGCTGCTGTGCGGTGCCGCGACCGCCGCCTGCGGTCCGATCGTCTTCGTCGGCCTGATGGTCCCGCACGTCGTGCGCTCCTTCACCGGTCCCGACCTGCGCTGGATCCTGCCGTACGCCACGGTCCTGGCGCCCGTGCTGCTGCTCGGCGCCGATGTCGTCGGACGGGTCGTGGCCCGCCCCGCCGAGCTCCAGGTCGGCATCGTCACCGCGATCATCGGCGGCCCGGTCTTCATCTTTCTCGTACGACGGCGGAGGACGGCCCAGCTGTGAAGACACACTCCCGGAGCCGTGCCGTACGCACCCCCGGCGGGCTCTCGCTGCGCCTGGACCCCCGTGCGCTGATCGTCGTCGTGCTGCTGCTCGCCGCCGCCTGCGCCGCCGGCGTGGCGCTGATCGGCACCGGCGACGCGAAGATCCCGGCGGGCGACGTGCTGCGCACGCTCGCCGGGAACGGCACCGCCTACCAGGACTTCATCGTCAACGAGCTGCGGCTGCCACGGGTCCTCGTCGGCCTGCTGGTCGGTGCCTCGCTCGGCCTCGGCGGGGCGCTGTTCCAGTCGATCTCCCGCAACCCGCTGGGCAGCCCGGACGTGCTCGGCCTGTCGCAGGGTTCGACGGCCGGCGCGCTCGTGGTGATCGTGCTGATGTCCGGCAGCGCGGCCCAGGTGACCCTGGGCGCGCTGGCCGGCGGCCTGGGGACCGGGCTCGCCATCTACGCGCTCGCCTGGAAGCGGGGGGTGCACGGATACCGGCTGGTGCTGGTCGGTATCGGCGTCAACGCGATCATGACGGCGGTCAACGGGTATCTGCTCACCAAGGCCGACCTGGTCGACGCGACCCGCGCCGTGGTGTGGATGACCGGCTCGCTGAACGGCCGGGACTGGGACCAGGTGTGGCCGCTGCTCGGGCTGTGCGCCGTCCTCGTCCCGCTGGTCCTGGCGAACGCGCGCGGACTGCGGATGATGGAGATGGGCGACGACGTCTCGCACGCGCTCGGTGTGCGCGTGCAGCGGGTCCGGCTCGTGCTGATGGTCTGCGCCGTCCTGCTCGTCGCCGCCGCCACGGCCGCCGCGGGCCCCGTCAGCTTCGTCGCGCTGACCGCGCCGCAGCTCGCCCGGCGCCTGACCCGCTCGCCGGGACCCAACCTGGTGCCGTCGCTGTGCATGGGGGCGGCCCTGCTGGTCGCCGCCGACTGGGCCTCCCAGCGCGTCTTCGGCGCCGACCAGCTGCCCGTCGGCGTGGTCACCGGTGTCCTCGGCGGCGCCTACCTGCTGTGGCTGCTGGTCACCGAGCGCCGGGCGGGCCGGATATGAGGCGCGCGCAGGGCCCGGACACAAGCGCCGCGCACCCGAACACCCCTAGGAGCACTGTGAACCGCCTGTCCGCGGAGAACGTCACCCTCGCCTACGACCAGCGGGTCATCGCCGAGCGGTTGTCGGTGGAGATCCCCGACAACTCCTTCACGGTGATCGTCGGCCCGAACGCGTGCGGCAAGTCGACGCTGCTGCGGGCGCTGGCGCGGATGCTCAGGCCCAGCGAGGGCCGGGTGCTGCTGGACGGGCAGGCCATCCAGTCGATGCCCGCCAAGAAGGTCGCGCGGACCCTCGGCCTGCTGCCGCAGTCGTCCGTCGCGCCCGACGGCATCACCGTCGCCGACCTGGTCGGCCGGGGCCGCTACCCGCACCAGGGCCTGCTGCGCCAGTGGTCGGCGGAGGACGAGCGGGTCGTGCGGGAGTCGATGCGGCAGACCGGGGTGGCGGAGCTGGCCGAACGGTACGTGGACGAGCTGTCCGGCGGGCAGCGGCAGCGGGTGTGGATCGCCATGGCGCTCGCCCAGCAGACCCCGCTGCTGCTCCTGGACGAGCCGACCACCTACCTGGACATCCAGCACCAGATCGACGTCCTCGACCTGTGCGCCGAGCTGCACGAGGAGCAGGGCCGGACGCTGGTGGCGGTGCTGCACGACCTCAACCACGCGGCCCGCTACGCCACTCACCTCATCGCCCTGCGCGGCGGCACGGTGGTCGCCGAGGGCGCCCCGAACGACATCGTCACGGCCGAGCTGGTCGAGGAGGTCTTCGGGCTGCGCTGCCAGGTCATCGACGACCCGGAGACGGGCACCCCGCTGGTGGTGCCGGCGGCCCGGAAGGCGCGCGCGGAGAAGGCCACGGCGGCTTCCTGACGACGGGCGGAGAAGACGGCGGCGGCCTCCTGACGACCCGAGCCCCTACAGCAGCTTCCGCAGCCGGAACAGGTCCAGCAGGCTCGCCTCCAGCTTCACCCGGCCCGAGCCCCAGGCGGTCGCGAAGTTCAGCTCGCCGCCCACCAGGGCCACCAGGTCGTCCCCGGCCATGGCGAGCCTGATCTGCGCCCTCTCGCGCGGCGGGCCGGGGTGGGTCTCGTCGACCTCGATCCGGCCGCCGGTCATCCGGCCCGCGAAGGTGACGTCGAGATCGGTGATGTGGCAGCTCACCGAGCGGTCGAGCGCGGCGGCCGCGCGGACGTCGCCCTCGGCCCCCTGCATGTTGTCCGAAAGCTTTCCCAGTGCTGCGCGGCACTCCTCGATCGTGGCCATCGCCCACGACGGTACCCCAGCGGTTCGATGTAGCGTCTGGGCATGAGCGAGTCCGTGTCCGAGGCCGACATCGACACCGAGGCGGCGCCCGCGTACGACCCCGCGGCGCCCGCCCCCCTGAACGTCCCGCGCACCCCCACCGGCAACGCCGAGGTCGACGCCCAGCTCGACCGGCTCGCCGACGCCGACCACCTCGCCACCGACGGCCATGTCGAGGTGTACGAGGATGTACACCGGGGACTGCGCGACGCGCTCACCGCGCTCGACGCCCGCCCGGGACCTCCGGCCCCCTCACCGTCGTACCACCAGAGCAGGAGCTGAACCGAACGTGGCAGGAGTCGCACGCCGCCGTCTCGACGCGGAGCTGGTCCGCCGGAAGCTCGCCCGTTCGCGCGAGCACGCCAGCCAGCTGATCGCCGCCGGGCGGGTCACCGTCGGCAAGACCGTGGCGACCAAGCCGGCCACGCAGGTGGAGACCGCGGCGGCGATCGTCGTCCAGGCCGACGACAGCGATCCCGACTACGTCTCCCGGGGCGGCCACAAGCTCGCCGGGGCGCTCGCGGCCTTCGTGCCGCAGGGGCTCGTGGTCGAGGGCCGGCGCGCCCTGGACGCCGGCGCGTCCACCGGCGGCTTCACCGACGTCCTGCTGCGCGCGGGCGCCGCCCACGTCGTCGCCGTGGACGTCGGCTACGGACAACTCGCCTGGTCTCTCCGGAACGATGAACGCGTCACCGTCAAGGACCGTACGAACGTACGCGAGTTGACGCTTGAGGCGATCGATGGGGAACCTGTGGATCTTGTCGTGGGCGATCTGTCCTTCATCCCGCTCGGGCTGGTGCTGCCCGCCCTGAAGCGGTGCGTGACGCCGGACGCCGACCTGGTGATGATGGTCAAGCCGCAGTTCGAAGTGGGGAAGGAGCGGCTGGGCAGCGGGGGAGTCGTGCGGAGTCCGCAGCTGCGGGCGGAGGCCGTGCGAGGAGTGGCCGAGAAGGCCTGGGAGCTGGGGCTCGGGGTGCAGGGTGTCACCGCCAGCCCGCTGCCCGGTCCCTCGGGGAACGTCGAGTACTTTCTCTGGCTGCGGGCGGGCGCACCCCAGGTGGACCCGGCCGACGTCGACCGTGCAGTGGCGGAGGGGCCGCGTTGACACAGAACCTGGCGCGTACTGTTTTCCTGCTCGCCCACACCGGGCGGCCCGCGGCGATCCGCAGCGCGGAACTCGTCGTCAAGGGCCTGCTGCGGCATGGCATCGGGGTGCGGGTGCTGGAGGAGGAGGCGCGCGACCTGCCGCTGCCGGACGAGGTGGCCCTCGTCAAGGAGGCGACCCCGCAGTGCCTGGACGGCTGCGAGCTGCTGATCGTGCTGGGCGGCGACGGCACGCTGCTGCGCGGCGCCGAGTTCGCGCGGGCCTCCGGGGTGCCGATGCTCGGCGTCAACCTCGGGCGCGTCGGGTTCCTCGCGGAGGCGGAGCGGGACGACCTCGACCGGGTGGTGGACCGGGTGGTGGCGCGGTCCTACGAGGTCGAGGAGCGGATGACCGTCGACGTCGTGGTGCACCGCAACGGCGACATCGTGCACACCGACTGGGCGCTGAACGAGGCGGCCGTACAGAAGGCCGGCGCCGAGAAGCTGCTGGAAGTCGTGCTGGAGATCGACGGGCGGCCGGTGACGGGATTCGGGTGCGACGGCGTCGTGCTGTCCACGCCGACCGGGTCCACGGCGTACGCCTTCTCCGCCGGGGGACCGGTGGTGTGGCCGGAGGTGGAGGCACTGCTCATGGTGCCGATCAGCGCGCACGCCCTGTTCGCCAAGCCGCTGGTCACCTCGCCGGACTCCGTGCTGGCGGTGGAGGTGCTGCCGCACATCCCGCCGGGGGTCCTCTGGTGCGACGGGCGGCGGACCGTGGAGCTGCCGCCGGGGGCGCGGGTCGAGGTGCGGCGGGGGGCCGTGCCGGTACGGCTGGCCCGGCTGCACCATTCGTCCTTCACCGACCGGCTTGTCGCGAAGTTCGCCCTGCCCACCACGGGATGGCGGGGAGCGCCGCACCACCCCTCTGAGTGACAAGGGCGGGCCATGTGCGCTCCCGGCCCCGGACCTCGTATGGTCTGTTCCGTGTTGGAGGAGATGCGGATACGGTCGCTCGGGGTCATCGACGATGCCGTCGTCGAGTTGTCGCCGGGGTTCACCGCCGTCACCGGTGAGACGGGTGCGGGCAAGACCATGGTGGTCACCAGCCTGGGGCTGCTGCTCGGCGGCCGGGCGGACCCGGCGCTGGTACGGATCGGGGCCGAGAAGGCCGTCGTGGAGGGACGGATCGCCGTCCCTCCGGGTGCCGCCGCCGTCGTACGGGCCGAGGAGGCCGGGGCCGAGCTGGACGAGGGGGCCCTGCTGATCAGCCGTACCGTTTCCGCCGAGGGCCGCTCCCGGGCGCACCTGGGCGGGCGCAGCGTGCCCGTCGGGCTGCTCGCCGAGCTGGCCGACGACCTGGTGGCCGTGCACGGGCAGACCGACCAGCAGGGGCTGCTGAAGCTGTCCCGGCAGCGGCAGGCGCTCGACCGGTACGCGGGGGACGCCGTCGCCGTGCCGCTCGCCAAGTACGGCGAGGCGTACAAGCGGCTGCGGGCCGTCTCCGCCGAGCTGGAGGAGATCACCACGCGCGCGCGGGAGCGGGCGCAGGAAGCCGACATGCTCCGCTACGGGCTCGACGAGATCGCCGCCGTGGAGCCCCGGGCCGGCGAGGACGTGGAGCTGGCCGAGGAGGCCGAGCGGCTGGGGCACGCCGAGGCGCTGTCGTCCGCCGCGACGGCCGCGCACGCCGCTCTCGCGGGCAATCCCGAGGACCCCGAGGGCATCGACGCCTCGACCCTCGTCGCGGGCGCCCACCGGGCCCTGGAGGCCGTGCGGTCGCACGACCCGGCGCTGGCCGCGCTCGCCGACCGGATCGGGGAGATCGGCATCCTGCTGGGCGACGTGGCGGGTGAGCTGGCGGGGTACGCCGACGATCTCGACGCCGACCCGCTGCGGCTGGCCGCCGTGGAGGAGCGCCGGGCCGCGCTGAACGCCCTGACCCGCAAGTACGGGGACGACGTCGCGGGCGTCCTGGCCTGGGCCGAGCGGAGCGCCGCGCGGCTGACCGAGCTGGACGGCGACGACGAGCGGATCGAGGAGCTGACGGCCGAGCGGGACGCGCTGCGCACCGAACTGGGCGGGCTCGCGCAGGCGCTGACGGACGCCCGGACCGAGGCCGCCGAGCGGTTCGCCGCCGCCGTGACCGCCGAGCTGGCCTCGCTGGCGATGCCCCACGCGCGCGTGTCCTTCGACATCCGGCAGACCGAGGACCCGGACGGCGTCGAGGTCGGCGGGCGGACGGTCGCCTACGGCCCCTCGGGCGTGGACGAGGTCGAGCTGTTGCTCGCCCCGCACCCGGGCGCCCCGCCGCGGCCCATCGCCAAGGGCGCGTCCGGCGGTGAGCTGTCCCGCGTGATGCTGGCCGTCGAGGTGGTGTTCGCGGGCACGGACCCGGTGCCGACGTACCTCTTCGACGAGGTCGACGCGGGTGTCGGCGGCAAGGCGGCGGTCGAGATCGGCCGGCGGCTGGCGAAGCTCGCCAAGACCGCGCAGGTCGTCGTGGTCACCCACCTGCCCCAGGTCGCCGCGTTCGCCGACCGCCAGCTGCTGGTGGAGAAGACCAACGACGGCTCCGTCACGCGCTCCGGTGTGAAGGTCCTGGAGGGCGAGGAGCGTGTCCGCGAGCTGTCCCGCATGCTGGCGGGCCAGGAGGACTCCGCGACGGCCCGCGCCCACGCGGAGGAACTCCTGGCGACGGCCAAGGCGGACCTGTAGCGCCGGGTGCGCCGGGGCGGTGCCGACCGGCCGTTGCGGGGACCTCCGCGTCCGTGGACCCCTCCCGTCGCACCCCGTGCCCTCCGGCGCCCGCGTCGCGGCAGGCGGCCCTGCCTGCGCGGTGCTGGGCGGCCAGGGCCTGTCTGACAATGCGCGACTGCTGTGCGACGCCATGCGCGCACTCTCGCCGCACCGGCCCCGAACCCGAGTACGCCCGGTACGAGGGCCTGGGGCCGGGGCACCGAGAGCACGCGCCGCAGTGCGCCCTTAGGGTGGTGCGGTGATCGTATGTGCGGACAGGGAGGGTGCCTTCGGGACGGCCGCGCTGCTGGCGCGTGCCGCCTGTGCCGGGCTTCGTAAGGCCGCTCCCGGTGGGCGGGAGCGCTGGCAGCGGACGAACCACGCCGGGCGGGCCGTGGGGCTGTACGCCGGGCCCGCAGCGGCGCTCGGGGCGGCGGTCGCGGCGGGGCGGGTGCGTCCGGTGGCCGGGTTCGCGGTGCTGGCCGCCGGGGCCTGCGGGGCGTACGACGACCTCGCCGGGGATCACCGGCGGGGCTTCCGGGCGCATCTGCGGGCCCTGCGGGACGGCGAGGTCACCAGCGGTGCCGTGAAGTTGGCCGGGATATCGGCGGCCGGGCTGGTGGCGGGGGCGCTGATGCGGGAGCGTCCGCTCGACAAACTGCTCGGCGGGGTCGTGATCGCCGGGGCGGCCCACCTGGTCAACCTCCTCGACGTGCGGCCGGGCCGGGCCGCCGGCGCGGTGCTCGTGCTCGGGGCGCCGGGGCTGGTGCGGGAGGGACCGGGGGCCCGGCTGGCCGCCGGGGCGATGGGGGCCGCCGCGGCCCTGCTGCCCGACGACCTCGGCGAGCGCGTGATGCTCGGGGACACGGGGGCGCACGCCCTCGGTGCCGCACTGGGGGCGGCCGTGGTGGCGGGAAACGGGCGCGCGGGGTTGCTCGCGCACGCCGTCGCCCTGGTGGCCGCGGCCCGGTACGGGGACCGGGTCAGCGCCTGGGCACGCGCCCGGTGAGGGGCTGACCTCGTCGTATGCCCTCGCACACCGTTCGGCCGCGGCAGGCGTTCCCTCACCCGTGTGGGTGATGTGCTCCGGCGCATTGCCCCGGCCCGCCGCACAGTGCGCCCTCCCGGATGTCCCTGAACGGCCGTACGTCCTGGCATGCTTGGCAGGGAACGCGGGGCGGGCGGTGGGTACGGACGGTCCGCCCGGGAGGCGCGCGGGGTGCGTCCTTCCGCCCCCCTGGGCCCGCTACCTTCTGTACGTTTCCTCGTGACCACCCCACGTGAACCCCGTGCCCGCACCCGTGAACCAGGAGCCCCGGCCCCGTGAGCCCGCTGAGCAGCAACGCACCGCACGGCCAGTCGCCGCTGCGCACCGTGCAGGTGCTCGGCGGAGGCAACGCCGGCAGCAGCGCGCACGTGCGCTCGCTGGCCGAGGGGCTGGTGGCGAGGGGCGTGCGGGTCACCGTATGCGCCCCCGCCGAGGCCGAGCACGCCTACGACTTCATCGGGGCCGGCGCCGAGCACGTGCACGTACCGCGCAGCAGCGACCCCGTCTCCGTGGCCGCGCTCCGCACGGCCTGCGCGAACGCCGACCTGGTGCACGCGCACGGCCTGCACGCCTCCTTCCGGACCGTGCTCGCGCTCAGCGGTCGCACCACCCCGCTGGTGGTCACCTGGCACAACCGGGCCCACGCGGAGGGCCCGCGGGCCCATCTGCTGCGGCTGCTGGAACGGCGCGTGATGAGGACCGCGTCCGTCGCCAGGGCGTCCCTTTCGTCAAGGGGGGTGTGGACGGACCGAACCAGCCTACGCCAGGCGTTTCGCCCCGAAGA
>NZ_JBEXKG010000181.1:0-13841 GCF_040609555.1 Streptomyces sp. NPDC004658 | reverse complement strand
GGCCCCGCTTTCATACCCGGTCGGCCACGAGATCACCCGACCGAGTCGACGACCTCGAACTCACGCCCACCATGATCGGTACGACAACGGCTTCTAAGCTCCGTGCGGTGCAGACGTTCTGGATCACGACGACGGCGGTCGTGTGGGGCATCGGCGCCGGCCTGCTCATACCGCGCGCCTCCTACCGGCTCTCCGTGCCCCCCGGGGAACCCTGGCGGAGCGCGTGTCCTGCAGGACATCCGCTCACCGGCATCGGGAACGGATGGCTGGGGCGAGCCTACTGCTCAGAGGGCGACAGGTACGGCCCGAACACACCCATCCTCACCGCTGTCACAGCCGCCGCCTGCACCGTCCTGGCAGCCGCCGTCGGCGCACGCCCCGAGCTAGTGGTCTGGCTGCTGCTCGTCCCAGCCGGCGTACTGCTCGCCGCCGTCGACTCCAAGGTGCACCGGCTACCCGACATCGTCACCGTGCCGTTCACGGCGATCACTCTTGTCCTGCTCGGCGGCGCCGCGCTGCTGCCGCACGCCGACGGCAGCTGGACGACCGCGCTGCTCGGCTCCCTCACACTCGCAGCCTGCTACCTGCTGCTGTTCCTGATCAACCCCAAGGGCATCGGCTTCGGCGATGTCAAACTCGCCCCGGCGCTCGGCGCGGCCCTGGGCTGGTACGGCTGGAAGATCATACTGCTCGGCACCTTCACCGGATACCTGTTCGGTGCCCTGTACGGCGCCGGCCTCATCCTCGCACGCCGCGCCGCACGCACATCGGCCATCCCGCTCGGCCCATTCCTCATGGCAGGCGCACTCACAGGAATCCTCCTCGGCACCCACACCATCTGAAACCCGATGCCCGATGGCCAGGACAGCGGCGACGATCTTCTCGACCCGGTCCCCCGGAGGGCCGTGCGAGATGCGGAATTCGGCGACCATCCCCACCTGACCGGTGGCAGAGCCGATGGCGGCGGCGTGGACCTTGGGGTACTAGCAGGACGACCCGTTGGCCCGGGTGCCCATCGGCGGGCATCGGGCCGCGACGACGAGCTGAGGTGTCACGGCAAGATGGTCTGATGCCACCCGGGCGGCGCTCACTCAGTCCTGCTTGACCGGGCGCAGCATCACCGAAAACACCGGGGAGTCCGGGAAGGGCTGCTGATCGCCGATCTTCCGGTAGCCCCATGCCTCGTAGACGGCTTGCACGGCTCCATCGCCGTTGGCAGGGTTCACGAGGAGCGTTACACGTTCTTCCTGGCGGTGGGTGAGCCATGCTTCGTGGAGCTGCCAGGCGATGCTTCGGCCCCGCCACGGCTTGCGGACGACGATCTCGTTCAGTGAGACCGTGCGCTTCCCCGTCTCGGTGGTGATGTCGTCGGAGAGCGGCGTGAGCATGTTGTTCCACCACTTCGTGTCGGGCGCGAGAGCGGTGCCGAAGCAGAAACCGACGGGCTCGCCGTCCTCGAAGCCGAGCACCGCGGTCCAGCCGGGGCGGGAAGAGTACGCCTTGAGCCGTTCATTGAAGCGCTCAACGTCGTAGAAGGGGCCGGTGAGTCCGAAGTCGCGATGCCGGACCTCGACGTGGATGTCGAGGATGTGCTGTCGGATCTCCGGGAGGTCCGCAGCGACGTAGTGCCTCACATCGACCGTGCTCACAGTTCCTTCTCTCCTTTGCTGAAGCGGTCCTGCCACTCGATCACGAAACTCGCCCCGGAGGCTACCTGGGTGAGTCCTCGGTTGAACTGTTGCAAGAGCTTCTTGTTCCGCCCGGACAGCGGTGGCTCGCCGTCCTCGGGGAGGAGAGGCAGGGCGGTAGCCACCGCCTGGTCAGCCTCTCCCTGTGCCAATTGGGCATGAGCCAGGTGGATGGTGTAGTAGGTGCGGTTGCGGCGTAGGTCGGGGCGGAGCAGCGAAAGGGTCCGGTGGAGACGGGCCTCCGCCTCGTCGTGACGGCCGAGTCGAGCCATGACCAGGGCCGCCAGGCCGTTCAGCTCGGCTAGGTCGAAGAAGGACATCCATGCGGGCCGTTCCTCTGCCGTATTGGCTCGTTCGTACGTCTTCTCCGCGTGGAGCAGGGCCCTCTGGGCTGCGGAATTTTCACCGACGGCGGAGAGAATGCCGGCCAGGCGTGCGCTGGCCAGCGAGCGAAAGAGGGCGTCCTGGCGACACACATAGGCGCGTCGGCCGGCTTCTGCCGCCGCCAGGGCGTCGTGCAGGTGCAGCTGTTGGTAGGAGAGAAGAGCGGCGTGCCCCCACAGGCGCATCTGCATCTCGCTGCTGTCCGCCATACCTGCGAGCCTCAAGGCCGTGTTCAGGTGGCCTTTGGCGCGCTTCGGCTCCTGAGACTCCACGGCGGCCCACAGCGCTGTCCCGGTGAAGGCCGCGGCCAGGTAGTACAGGCGGCGGCGTACCCGTGCGCTGGCCTGCCCGACTGCTTGGAGGTCGAGCGCGTGCTGCGCGTGGGCGAGAGCACGCGTCTCCAGGCGGATGCCCGCACCGTCCTTGTTGTCGGCTGCGACCAGTTCCGCGAAGTTGCGTTCCAGCCTGTCGGCGTCGCTCATGCCGACCCGTGTCGATCCGTTGGACGGGATCTCGGGGAGCATGGCGGCGGCGGTCAAGGACGCCGTGGCCGTGGTGAACGTCCGTCGCCGCACTGGGTCCTCCGAAGGTGCTCGTTCTCGGGCAGCGGGAGGGATGAAGCCCAGCTCCTCCGCTGACGCACCGAATTCTTCTTCGAGAACGAGGCGCTGTCTTGCGTGCGGCCAGCGAGTTTTTCCGGTCAGCCAGTTACGGACGTGGCGGTCGGTGAGCTTGCCGGGGGTGCCCGTCAGGGCGTCGAGCCGCTTGTTCAGCCGGTCCGCCAGTTCCGCCTGCTTCATCCCTGCGCTCTCTAACCGAGCTGCAAGATGCGGGTTCCCCGTCATGAGCTCAAGGTAGTGGCCTCCGCCGACCTTGAGCACCCTGGTCGGTAAAAATTTCCGGTCGCACGACAGCGGAACATCACTGGAATTGCCTGTCCACCCACCGTAGTTGCGCGGTTACCTGTGTGGCAGGCGCCTCCCCGTGAGCACCGGAGAGGGATCGTCATCGGAAGCAAGACATCCGCGCGTCAGCGGGAGAAGCCAGCACCGAGGGGGTCCAGTGAACGGCACAACAGCTTTACGGCCGCCGACTCTGCCCGTACGTGAGGCCGATCCGGACATCCCTCCGTCGACGTGGCAGCCGCCCGGCGACGTGGACGACCTGAGGCGGCTCTTTCAAGCGGTCCAGAACTGGGAACCCGTGGACTGGGAGCGCGTCAACGAGGGACTGGACGCCGTCCTAGGAGACGACGACCACCCGGCGGCGTTCCTGCCCGACCCCGCCACGGCTGACGAGCTGGCTCAGAACTTCCGTGGCGCCATCAAGCAGCTGGTGAACCGCGCCCTGCGAGACGCAGAGCGGACGGAGGCAGATCCGGAGACCGCCCGGCTGCTCAGGATGGCCCGCGAGGTGCGCGTCGAGGAACTGCCCGGCGATCCGGGCAAGGCCCTTGGACTGCTGCGGCGCCTGGGGTCGGTCACGACCGATCTGGTCGAGAGCCTTGAGCGCCTCGGTGTCGTTGAGGGAGTGAGCGAATGCTGACCGCCGCCGGCGGGCCGCTGGTCGTGACGGCCCTCCACGCCACGGCCGCGTACGACTACGAGTATTACCGCTCGCGTCTCACCGACCCCGCCATCCTGGTCGACGCCGTCGCCATCTGCGTCTTCCGCGCCCCGCTCCTGGCCGTGCCCGTCGCAGGGGCGCGGCGCGGCGGATACATGTCCTTCGACCTGCTCTCGCTGGCCACCGCCGCGAAGACTCTGCTCGACGGCCGGCCCGGATTCCCCGACCTGCGCGTGCGCTGGTCCCCGTACCGCGACACCTGCCACGTGCTGGAGTGGGGCGAGCATCCCCCGGATGACGACGCCGAGCGAGGCCGCTTCTACGGCTACAGCGCCGAGGCGATATCGAACTTCCTCCTCTCCCGCGCTTCCGCGACTCCCGCTTCGGCTCTTCCACCGCGTTCCCCCGCGGCCGTGCAACCTCCGAAGAGGGTCCCAGCCCAGCACAGCGCTTCCGAGAGGACGAGCACCATGTGTCGGCACCACCCCCCATGCCCCGCCGCCGAAGCCCCAGACCGTGAGGCCGCCAAGGTCGTCACCACCGCCTTCAGCCAGGGATGGACGGCGCTGTGCAACGGGGTCGTCGTCTTTGAGGACACCGGCGAACTGCTGCCGGACGGCCGCGTCATCGAGCCGCACCGGCCCGCCGCCTAGAGCGACCGCCCGGCGATGCGATCGGGGGTCTTCGGACCTTAACCGTCGCCGGGCGGTCTTCTACCCCGGCGCGGGGTGCTCGCCTCCCCCACCCTTCCCGACACGCGAAGCTCCCCGCGCCGGCCGTTGCACCACCAGCCCACTACCCCTCGGCGCGGGCGCCAAGAAGGAGACAGCACGTGGATACCGTCCCCGATATGACGACCGACAGCACCCCGAACTCTCGCGCCACCGAACAGCAGTTGCGCGACGAGATGGTCCGGCACCTAATCGAGACCGGAGCGGCCCGCAGCCCGCGCGTGGTGGAAGCCTTCCGCAAGGTCCCCCGGCACCTGGTCGCGCCCGGCGTGAAGATGGCCAAGAGCTACGACGCCGAAGCTGCGCTGATCACCAAGACCGACGAAACGGGCGTGGACATCAGCTCCGTCTCCGCCCCCCGCATCCAGGCCATGCAGATCGAGCAGGCCGACATCCAGCCGGGGATGAACGTCCTGGAGATCGGGTCCGGCGGGGTGAACGCCGCCTACCTCGCCGAACTGGTCGGCGACCACGGTCGTGTCGTCACGGTGGACATCGACCCCGACGTCACCCGGCGCGCCAAGGACTTCCTCAAGGAGTCCGGCTACCGCAACGTCACCGTACTCACCGCCGACGGCGGCAGCGGCGCCATCGACTTTCACCCCTTCGACCGCATCATCGTCACCGTGCAGGCGGCCGACATCCCGTCCACGTGGGTGCACCAACTGAGCACAGGTGGCCGGCTCGTCGTCCCCTTGCGGATGCGTGGCATGACCCGCTCCATCGCCTTCGTCCGCGACGAACACCGGCTGATCAGCGACGGTTTCGAGCTGTGCGGCTTCGTCCCCATGCAGGGCTCCGGCGAGAACCGCATGCACGTGGCCGTCGTCCACGACGCCGAGGGGGAGGAGATCGGCCTGCGCCTGGACGGCCACCCCGAGCCGGACACCAAGGCCCTGGCTGAGGCGCTGGCCATGCCCCGTCAGGAAGCGTGGTCCAAGGTCATGCTCGCCGGCGACGAGTCCAACGAGAACCTGGACCTGTGGCTGACGACTGCGCTGGACGACCTGCCCCTCATGGCCGCCAAGCCCGCTGCTCGCCAGCGCGGCCTGGTCGCCTCCGCCTCCCCGCTCGGTATCCCCACCCTGGTCGACGGCGACAGCTTCGCCTATCGCACCGTGCGGCGCACCGAGGACCCGGACCGCTTCGAGCTGGGCGCCATCGGCCACGGGCCCCGCGGCCGGGAAGTCGCCGAGCGGCTGGTCGCGGAAATGCAGACGTGGAACCGCGAGCACCGCGGCGACCGCGCGCGCATCGAGGTCTACCCGGCCGGCACGCCGGACGACCAGCTTCCCGCGGGCCGGGTCATCGACCGGCCGCACTCGCGGATCACGATTTCCTGGCCGTGACGCCGCCAGCGTCGCGACCAGGTCGGCAGAGCACATCCACCCCTTCCCACTAGGAGGCCTACGAGATGGCACCGCAGACGAACAGCACCACCCTGAAGGCCGCCACGGACCTCATGGCCGACGGCGGATCGGACTTCGACCTGAAGATCGAGACCGTCAACTCCGCCCCGATCGTCGGCGCGCTACTGAACGACACCGGTGACGGCTGTGGTTCGACCTGCCAGTCCGCCTGCTCCAACAGCACCTGCATCGGCGGCTGACGCGACAGGTGCGGGGCCGGGCGTTCCGGGCCCGGCCCCGCACCACCGTGACGACGAAGGAGGCACAGCCATGTATCAGGCAGTTGACGCGAGCATGATCAGAACGTCCGTGTTCCCGCTGGCGGCACCGCTGCCTGCCTGGCCCACCGCTCTCGGAGACGCCGACAACACCGAGCACCTGCGCGAATGGATCACCCAGGTCTGGGCCGACGACGACAGGGCTGCCGCGATCGAGTTCGCCGCTCCCGTCCTCGCTGACTCCATCCGTCAGATCCAGGCCGGCCGTCGTAACCCTCGCACCATTCGGCGCGCCGCCGCATCCCTGGCCCGCTACCTGCTCAGGATGCAGTACCGCGCCACCCCGTTCGGGCTGTTCGCCGGGCCCTCCCCCATGCACTTCGGCTCAACCCCCCGGGTCCAGTGGGGCGTGGCACACCGGGCCTTCGCCCGAGCCGACGCCGTGTGGCTGAACGATGTCGTGGCCATGCTCGAACGCGACCGGGACGTGCTGCGGGACCTGCCTGTCGTCGCCGATCCCACCTGCATCGTGCGCGGTACCCGGGTGACCGTTCAGCACCAGCCAGGCACCGACGGCCCCACGGACACGACGCTGCGCCGGACGCCGGCGGTCGAAGCCGTGCTGGCCCTCGCGCACACCCCCATCACCATGGGCGACCTCGCGGCCAAGCTGTCCAGCGAATACGCCGACACCCCACCCGCGGTGATCGAGGCCATGCTGCGGGACCTCGTCACCCACCGGGTGCTCCTGACCAGCCTGCACGCGCCCATGACGTGTGACGACCCGCTCGGCCACCTGATCGAACAGCTCGACGCGGCCGAAGCCGCCTCCTGCATCGCCGCGAAGCTGCGGCAGATCCGCACGCTCCTCACATGGCATGACGCGGGCCCCCTCGCCGACCAACGGCCACTGCGCGCCCAGGCCACCGCCAAAATGAACGCGCTCACCGGGGTCGCTGACCGCAGCCTGATGGTCAACGTCCGCCCGGACTGCGACATCGTGCTGCCGGAGGCCGTGGCGCGGGAGGCTGCGCACGCCTTGGAGGTCATGGCGCGCATCACTCCGTTCCCGAACGGCACTCCGGCCTGGCAGGACTACCGTGCCCGGTTCCTGGAGCGCTACAGCATGGGTGCGGTCGTTCCCCTGCGCGAACTCACCGATCCGGACATCGGCCTCGGCTTCCCCGTGAGCTACCGGGGCACCGTCTTCCAGCGGCCGGTGCTGGCGACGAACCACAGAGACGAGCATCTGCTCGCCCTCGCCCAGGAGGCCGCCCTGAACCACCAGCACAGCATCGTCCTCACAGAGCAAGACATCGAGGCCCTGTCCGTCGGCGACGCCGTCCAGGTGCCCGCCCATGTGGAGCTGTGCTTCAGCGTGCTCGCTCACACCGCAAAGGACTTGGAGCGGGGGCGCTTCTCGCTCGCCACCGTCGGCCTGTCCCTGGCCGCGGGCACCACGACGGGCCGCTTCCTGACCATGCTGGAGCGACCCGATCAGGACCGGATGGTCACCGCATATGCCGCCCTGCCGACGCTCACCGCGGGCGCCGTCCGCGGCCAGGTCTCCAGCCCGCCGCTGCGGCTTCGTACCCGCAACGTCGGCCGGGCCCCGGCTGTCGTCCCGAACGTGCTGGCCGTCGCCGAGCACAACACCGACGCCACGCTCGACCTGCACGACCTCGGCGTCGTGGCCGACTCCCAACGTCTCTACCTGGTGTCACTATCCACGGGGCAGCCCATCGAGCCGTCGGTCATGAACGCGGTGGAGCTGAGCAGCGCCACCCACCCCCTGGTCCGCTTCGTGTGCGAGCTGCACCGGTCCCACACCGCCGTCCTGCTCCCGTTCGCCTGGGGTGCAGCGGACCGGCTCCCGTTCCTGCCGGAGGTCCGCGCAGGCCGCACCATCCTGTCCGCCGCCCGCTGGCAGCTCCGTGCGCGGGACCTTGGCGACCGTGGCAACTGGGTCTTCCGCTTCACCGACTGGCGAGCTCGCTACGGCGTGCCACGCACCGTCTACGTCGGCAGCGACGATCAGCGGCTGCGCCTGGACCTCGACATCCCGGCTCATCAGCAGCTCCTGCGCGCCGAACTCGACCGCGACGGAACTGCGCTCCTGCACGAAGCGCCCGACGAGAGCGCACTCGGCTGGCTGGGTCGCGCCCACGAAATCACGGTGCCCTTCGCCTCCGACCAACCGCCTGCTCCCGCTCCCGTCTGCGACTTGGCGGCGACGGCGGACCGCAGACTCGGCCGGTTGCCGGGTGCATCCCCGTGGGCGTACGTGAAGGTGTACGCGAACGCCGACCGCATCCCCGAAGTGCTGACCGTCCACCTGCCCCGCCTGCTGATCGACTGGGGGGCCGAAGGGCCCGACTCCTGGTTCGTGCGCTACGCCGACCCCGACAGCCACGTGCGGCTGCGTCTGCGCCTTCGGTCCCCGGACGCCTTCGGAGATGCTGCCCGACGCGTCGCGGCCTGGGCGGACGAACTGCGCGCCGAGGGCCTGATCCAGCGTGTGCAGTGGGATACCGACATGCCGGAGATCGGACGCTACGGCACCGGCCCGGTGCTGGAGGCCGCGGAACGGTTCTTCGTAGCGGACTCCGCCGCGGCCCTGGCGCAGCTCGTCCTTCCGCTCGCGGACCATCATCGGCCCGCCGTCACCGCGGCCAGCCTCGTGGACATCGCCACCAGCTTCCTCGGCTCCTCGGCGGCCGGCTTGGCGTGGCTTACGGCGAACCTCCGCAGGGACGACGGTGCCGCCGTGCCGCGCGACGTGCAGGTCCTGGCCGTGCGCCTCACCGACCCGGACCCCCAGCAACTGGGGCTCCGAGGACTCCCGCGCGGGCTCCATGTCGCCACCGTCTGGGATCTGCGGCGTCACGCCCTCACCGCATACCGCAAGGCACTCGAAGCGGCCGGTACCGAGCCGTCCACTGTGCTCGCGTCCCTGCTGCACATGCACCACAACCGTGTAGCCGGCATCGACCCCGCCGCCGAAGCCACCTGCCTTCGCCTCGCCCGCATGACCGCCCTGTCCTGGACCGCCCGCACCGAAGGAGCCAAGCGGTGACCACCGCTCCCCCTATCACCGACACGGCCGTCGCCATCCGGCAGTCCCTCGCTCGCGGCCCACTCGGTATCGCCCTCCTCGACATCGAGCGCGCACACCGCGGTCGCCGCTCCTGGCAGGACGTCCACCGACGACTGGCCACCGACCACCCACTGATCAACGGAGACGACGCCAGCCTGTTCCTGGGCGCTCCCGCTATGGCCTACGTCCTGCACGTGGCCGCAGGCGACAGCGGCCGGTACGCCGGAGCCCTGCACACCCTGGACGACGTCGTTGCCGCGCACACCCGTCGGCGCCTGGCCGCCGCCCACGCCCGCATAGACCAGGGCCGCCCCGCGACGTTCGCCGAATACGACCTGTTCCGAGGGCTCACCGGCCTCGGCGCGCTCCTCCTGCGCCGACAGCCGAGCGGCACCGAGACTCGGCGCGTGCTGGAGTACCTGGTCCGGCTCACCGAACCGATCCCCGGTCCCGCCGGAGCGCAGCGGCCCGGCTGGTGGGTCAGCCACTCCCCCGTCTCCAACCCGGCCGCCACCCCCGGCGGCCACGCCAACGCGGGCATAGCCCACGGCATCACCGGCCCCCTCGCGCTGCTCGCCCTGGCCAAGCGGCGCGGCATCACCGTGGACGGCCACGACGCCGCCATGATGCGGATCTGCCGCTGGCTCGACGGCCTACGGCAGAGCGACCACCAGGGCACGCGATGGCCCCGCTGGATCAGCGAGACGGGGCCCGCCCCACTGGTGCCCGACACGCCGTCGTGGTGCTACGGCACTCCCGGGCTGGCCCGAGCCCAACAACTCGCTGGCATCGCCCTTGGCGACGACGACCGCAAACGGATGGCTGAGCGGGCCCTGCTCTACTGCCTGGCCAACGATCGGCAGCTCGACCTGCTCGCCAACCGCGGCCTGTGCCACGGAGTCGGCGGGTTGCTCCGCACGGTGCAGCGCGTCGCCGAGGACGCCGAGAACCCGAACATGTTCATGAGCTGGCTTCTCCGCGCGCCTCAGCGCTTCCTCATGGCCGAGGCCCCGCAAGACCCCAGCTTCATCGAGGGCGCGGCCGGTGCGGCTCTCGCCTTCCAGAGCGTCGAGCAGGGGGCGGAGTCCGTCACCGACTGGGACGCCTGCCTGCTGCTGATCTGAGGAGAAGGAGACGACCAGGTGCAGCTACACGACACCGACCCGCTCGAGGAAGCTGTCCTGTCTGTCCTCGGCGGAGTGCCCATTGCAGAGGCCGCCTGGCGGGCGCGTACGTCCCCCGGCCGGCTGGCCGCTGCGGTCGAGCTGTACCGCGCCGCTGGCCGGGCCGCCCTCGAAGCACAGCCCGACGGCTGGCAACAGGTGTACATCAAGTTCGTGGACTACCCCACAGCCGACCACGCCTTCCGGGCCTACCTCCTGCCAGCCCTGCGCGAAGCGCCCGTCGACCAGTGGTGGTTCCTGCGCAAGCACCCCTGCTGGCGACTGCGTGTCCGCCACCGCCCGGACGTACCGATGGACAAAGCCACCGCACACCTCACGGAAGCCCTCGACAGCGCCGTGTCCTGGGGGGTGGTGAAGGAGTGGCAACCGTCTCTGTACGAGCCGGAGACCGTAGCGTTCGGAGGGCCGGACGGCATGGCCATCTCCCACTCCCTGTTCCACACCGACAGCGTCGGCGTTCTCGACTACTTCCGGCACGCAGCCGAAGGGACCAAGGGACTCCTCGACGCCAAGGCTACGTCCTTGCTCCTCACCACGCTGTTCCTACGCGCCGCCGGGCTGGAGTGGGGCGAGCAAGGAGACGTCTGGGGGCGGGTGGAGGCTCGTCGGCCGCTGCCGGATAACGTGCCGGTGGACAAGGTCAGCGCCATGGCGGAGCAACTCCAGCGGTTCCTCCTGCTCGAATCCGCCCCCGCCCTTGCCGACGGCCCGCTCACACCGCTGCGGACTTGGGTGACGGGCCTGGAGGTCGGCGGCCAGGCACTCGCCGACGCCGCGCACGAAGGCCGGCTCGCGCTCGGGCTGCGCGGCGCCCTCGCCCGACACATCCTCTTCCACTGGAACCGGATGGGCTTCAACACGCGGCAACAGGCCATCTGGTCGCGCGCCGCGAGGGAAGCAGCACTGGGCCGATGATCCGACATGCCTGGTTGGTCCGGTAGATGGTGTCACGGTTGGGGATGTCACTGCTCCGGAGAGGAGGCCAACCGCCGCTTCTCACGCCGACAGCTGACCGCCGGCCGTCAGCGCCAGACCTCGCCCACCGCGCTGGGACCGGGCCAGTGCTCCACCCCGGCCACTCCGGCGTCCGACTACTGCAGGCGCACCAGGATCACATGGGCAGCCAGCGCCGCCTCGGGCCGGTAGTTCTCCCAAGACCTGGCCGTCACGCCCGCCAGCACCGCCACCTCGTGCAAGCCGTGTCGGGTACGAGTCGGCACCCAATGGTTAGGCCGCACGGTACGGGGCCGGACTCCGCCGGCCGGCCCCATACCTACGGCGCTGGCGCCTCACCAAGTCGGCCGATTGCCGATGTACTTCGTGCGATCACAGGCCACCCGTTTGATGCCACTGAACTTCACGCACACCTTCACGTCGGTGCCCTGCTCGAAGCCCGCCCAGCTGTGACTGAGCGTGCCACGGACGCGCCGGGCAGTCTCCGCAGACCCATACTGGCGGCCGTCCAGGAACAGGCGCACCGCGCGCGTCTTCATCTTCTTCGGTGGGTTGGTCCAGATCGCCGTGACGGCGTTCCATCCGTTGCGGCCGTCCAGCCGGATGCACACCTGCGGCCCCGACCAGTGATGCGTGCAGGAACTGGTGTCTGCCGCCGCCGGTACCGCGTTCGGCAGCACCGCCGCCAAAGCCAGAACCGTCCCAAAGGCACAAAGTCGTCTCATGCCCACTCCAACTGCCCACGCCAGCTTGAGGTGTCGCTGCGGGACACGACTGTCCCCCGGACCGGGGAGGGTCCGGGGCAGCGGCCCGTCTGCCCGCGACGGGGAAACGCGGAGATAATGCTTCAGCTCCTGGAGCCGTCAGGACCTGGGCTTCCGGCTCGACGGCAAGTAGCTCGCGGTCTACTGCAGCGCCGGAACACAGGAACTGTGGCCCGTGCGCCGGAACCGGCCCGGGGGGCGCCATGAAGGTGCAGAACACCAGTACGACGGCGCCCTGGCCTCAACCCCAACGGTTCCCGTCTCGGGCTGATCGCGACGACGGCCAAGGTCGTCAGCGGGCCAGTGTCACCGTGACGGGCACGTCCGGACAGTTGCCGAGCACCTCGGCGATCGCGGCCTGCTCGCCGGCATCGACGCTCAGGCCCCAGCGCGTCTTGTCGGCCACCCAGTCGGTGACGTACTGGCAGCGGTAGCCGACGGCCGGCGGAAGCCACGTGGACGGGTCCTGGTCCGCCTTGGACCGGTTCGAGGCAGCCGACACGCGATCAGAGCACGGTCGTCGCCAAGGTCGTTGGCGTACGCCTCAGGTTCCTTCGCGCTCCAACCGGAGGCGCCGGAGTCCCACGCCTCGGCGAGCGGGACCAGGTGGTCGATGTCCAGACCGCTCGGTCCTTCGATGAAGCGGTCGTCGTACGGCGAGCACCACGCTCCCCCACTCAGCCGGCAACTCGCCTCCTGCACCGGGGCAACGACCGCCTCGGCCTTCAACACCTCCGAGCGCGTGTTGCAGCCGTCCTTGTCGGCATCCACCCAATGCTTGAACTTCGCACGCTCATACCCGGCGCGGTCCTCACTACGGACCGGCAGCTGGGCGAGGGCGTCCTGGACGGGCAGGGTGACGGTATCCCGCGGTGCGGTGGCGGCCGGGGTGGCGTGCGCGGTTGTGGGGGTGAGGAAGGCGGCGAGTACGGCGGCCGCAGCGATGGTGGTGCGGGCGAGGCGCACGAGCGGGGTCCTCTCGAAAGATCACGGGCGGTTCGTGATCTTCGTAGCGGCTCCCGCAGGCGACCCGCCCGGCAGTCGGCAGCGGCTCTACCCGATCGGGCGGTAAGTGCGATCAACGACAGACACAAAGGATCATGCGGCGATCCAGAGCCTGTTACACGTCCCTGGGAGCATAAACGGAGGCTTCGGGCAGGCGTCGGCTCCTCTCCCACGAGCCCGGTCCGACCCGATCAAACAAATCCTTCGGAACACCCCCGCGTTGTGCGTGATCGGCGCAGCACTTCCTCGCCTTCGGAACACCCCCGCTTCGGCGGGGAGGACACCACGGCTCGCACCGCCGGCCTGGCGCTGGACGCAACGTTCCCAGCCTCGGCAGGGACGACCTCGCGGCGCTCTCGCTTCACCTTCCGTTTGGCCGAACACCACCCCACCTCGTCGGCAGGGAGGGCCGGGGGCTCGAAAGTCATGTCCAGGTAGAGGGGAAGGACCGGGACTCCGCGACGCGGGAAGGATGGCCAAGATGGGGGCGGCGAGGCGCCTGCGCGCCTCACGGCCCAGGTCGTGATCGCGGTCACCTGGCTGTTGCAGGTGCAAGGCTGAGCAGTCCGCAGCCGTAAGCTGCGCCTCTGCCTATGCCCTCTGCAATTCGGCGGCGCAGGAGCTCCGGGTCGCTGATGAGTGCGTCGCCCTCGAATCTGGTTTGGGTGTTGTGGATGCGCTGCTTACCGGGAGCTTTTAGGCCGCTTGCTGAGGCTAGTCGTGTGGCGTGGACCGTGCCGACTTTTAGAAGCCGTTGTCTTTCCGAGAGCGGCGGGTCTGTTTCCGCTGGTCAGGTGTAGGGGCGGTGTTTCGGCGGGAAGGACGGGGTGTCGTGTCGTCT
>NZ_JBEXKG010000180.1:0-13959 GCF_040609555.1 Streptomyces sp. NPDC004658 | reverse complement strand
CCGAGCCCCAACGCCGGGCCCGTGGAGGCCTCCTTCGCGGGCGCCCTCGGCGTGCGCCTGGGCGGGGCGCTCTCCTACGGCGGCCGGGTCGAACACCGCCCGGTGCTCAACGGCGCCTCCGGACGGCCGGTCCGCGTCACCGACATCGACCGGGCCGTACGGCTCTCCCGCCGCGTCGGTCTGCTCGCGCTCGGCGCCACGCTCGCCGCGCGCACCCTCCTGAAAGGACGTGGGAAGTGAACGGTGGTCTCCTCGTCGCCGGCACCACCTCCGACGCGGGCAAGAGCGTCGTGACGGCCGGTATCTGCCGCTGGCTGGTCCGCCAGGGCGTGAAGGTCGCGCCGTTCAAGGCGCAGAACATGTCGCTGAACTCGTTCGTCACGCGCGAGGGCGCGGAGATCGGCCGGGCGCAGGCCATGCAGGCCCAGGCGTGCCGCGTCGAGCCGACCGCGCTGATGAACCCGGTGCTGCTCAAACCCGGTGGCGAGCAGAGCAGCCAGGTGGTGCTGCTGGGCAGGCCGGTGGGCGAGTTGAGCGCGCGCGGGTACCACGGCGGGCGGCAGCAGCGGCTGCTGGGCACGGTGCTGGACTGCCTGGCCGAACTGCGGGGCACGTATGACGCGGTGATCTGTGAGGGGGCGGGGAGCCCGGCCGAGATCAACCTGCGGCGGACCGACATCGTCAACATGGGGATCGCGCGGAACGCGCGGCTGCCCGTGCTCGTCGTGGGCGACATCGACCGCGGGGGTGTCTTCGCGTCCTTCTTCGGCACGGTGGCCCTGCTCTCGCCGGAGGACCAGGAGCTGGTCGCCGGGTTCCTGGTGAACAAGTTCCGGGGCGATGTGAGCCTGCTGGAGCCGGGGTTGGACATGCTCCGGGACCTGACCGGGCGGCGGACCTACGGGGTGCTGCCCTTCCGGCACGGGCTCGGCATCGACGAGGAGGATGGGCTGAGGGTGTCGCTGCGGGGCACCGTACGGGAGTCCGCCGTCACTCCCCCGGTCGGCGAGGACGTGCTGCGGGTCGCCGTGTGCGCGATCCCGCTGATGTCCAACTTCACCGACGTGGACGCGCTGGCCGCCGAACCGGGCGTGGTCGTGCGGTTCGTGGACCGTCCGGAGGAGCTCGCGGACGCCGATCTCGTCGTCGTCCCGGGCACGCGCGGGACCGTACGGGCCCTGGAGTGGCTGCGGGAGCGCGGGCTCGCGGACGCGCTCGTCCGCCGGGCCGCCGAGGGGCGCCCCGTCCTGGGCGTCTGCGGCGGCTTCCAGATCCTCGGCGAGCACATCGAGGACGAGGTCGAGTCCCGCGCCGGAGCCGTCCCGGGCCTCGGCGTCCTGCCCGTCCGGGTGCGGTTCGCCCGCGAGAAGACCCTCACCCGGCCCAGCGGGGAAGCCCTCGGCGAGCGGGTCGACGGCTACGAGATCCACCACGGGGTGGCCACCGTCGAGGGCGGCGAACCCTTCCTGGACGGCTGCCGGGTCGGCCAGACCTGGGGCACCCACTGGCACGGCTCGCTGGAGTCGGACGGCTTCCGGCGGGCCTTCCTGCGCGAGGTGGCCGCCGCCGCGGGCCGCCGCTTCGTGCCCGCGCCGGACACCTCCTTCGCCGCGCTGCGCGAGGAGCAGCTGGACCGGCTCGGCGACCTGATCGAACAGCACGCGGACACGGACGCGCTGTGGCGGCTCATCGAGTCGGGCGCGCCGCAAGGACTGCCTTTCATTCCACCGGGAGCGCCCGCATGAGCACAGTGTTGTTGTTGTCGACCGCCGACACGGATCTGCTGGCCGCCCGGGCGTCCGGCGCCGGCTACCGCATCGGCAACCCCACCCGCGTCGACGTCGCCGGGGAGCTGCCGGGCCTGATCGAGGGCGCGGACCTCGCCGTCGTACGGCTGCTGGGCGGCAAGCGGGCCTGGGAGGACGGGCTGGCCGCGCTGAAGGCGTCCGGCATCCCGACCGTGCTGCTGGGCGGCGAGGCCGTGCCGGACGCCGAGCTGATGGCGGAGTCGTCCGTGCCGGCCGGTGTGGTCGCGGAGGCGCTGAAGTACCTGGTCGAGGGCGGTCCCGCGAACCTGCTGGAGCTGTCCCGGTTCCTGTCGGACACCGTGCTGCTGACCGGTGAGGGCTTCGAGGAGCCGCGCCGGATGCCGGAGTTCGGCGTGCACGGCGGCTACGAGGTCAGGGACGGCCGGCCGACCGTGGGCGTGCTCTTCTACCGGGCGCACGAGCTGAGCGGCAACACCGCCTTCGTGGACACCCTGTGCGAGGCGATCGAGGCGCGCGGCGGCAACGCCCTTCCGGTGTTCTGCGGTTCGCTGCGCGGCGCGGACCCGGCCCTGTACGAGCTGCTGGGGCGGGCCGACGCGCTCGTGGCGACCGTGCTCGCGGCGGGCGGTACGCACGCCTCCCAGGCGTCGGCGGGCGGGGACGAGGAGTCCTGGGACATCGGCGCGCTCGCCGACCTGGACGTCCCCGTGCTGCAAGGGCTGTGCCTGACCTCCTCGCGGGCCGCGTGGGAGGAGTCCGACGCGGCCCTGTCCCCCATGGACGCGGCGATGCAGGTCGCGATCCCGGAGTTCGACGGCCGGCTGATCACGGTGCCGTTCTCCTTCAAGGAGCAGGGCCCCGACGAGGTGCCGGTGTACGTCGCCGACCCCGAGCGGGCCGCCCGCGTGGCCGGGATCGCCCTCGGGCACGCCCGGCTGAAGCACAAGCCGAACGCGGAGAAGAGGATCGCGCTGGTCTTCACCGCGTACCCGACCAAGCACTCCCGGGTCGGTAACGCGGTCGGCCTGGACACGCCCGCGTCGGCGGTCCGGGTGCTGGACGCGCTGCGGGACGCCGGGTACGGGGTCACGGAGTACCCCTCCGGCGGCGACGAGCTGATCCACCGGCTCATCGAGGCCGGCGGGCACGACGTGGAGTGGCTGACGGAGGAGCAGCTGGCCGCCGCGCCCGCGCGGGTGCCGCTGGCGGACTACCGGGCGTGGTTCGAGAAGCTGGACCCCGGGCTGCGGGACGCGATGACCGAGGCGTGGGGCGAGCCGCCGGGCGGCCTCTACGTCGACGGCGACGACATCGTGCTCGCCTCTCTGCGGTTCGGCAACGTCGTGGTCATGATCCAGCCGCCGCGCGGCTTCGGCGAGAACCCGATCGCGATCTACCACGACCCCGACATGCCGCCGTCGCACCACTACATGGCGGCGTACCGGTGGCTCGAGAACTCGTTCGGCGCGGACGCGATCGTGCACATGGGCAAGCACGGCACGATGGAGTGGCTGCCGGGCAAGGGACTCGGGCTGTCCCGGGGCTGTGCTCCGGACGCCGTCCTCGGCGACCTGCCGCTCATCTACCCCTTCATCGTCAACGACCCCGGCGAGGGCACGCAGGCCAAGCGGCGCGGGCACGCCACGGTGGTCGACCACCTGGTGCCGCCGATGGCCCGCGCGGACACCTACGGCGACCTGGCCAAGCTGGAGCAGCTGCTGGACGAGTACGCGCTCGTCTCGGACCTGGACCCGGCGAAGGCCCCGGCCGTCCGCGCCCAGATCTGGACGCTGGTCAAGGCGGCGGAGCTGCACCACGACCTGCACGTGGACGAGCAGCCGGACGACGAGGCGTTCGACGAGTTCGTCATGCACATCGACGGCTATCTGTGCGAGATCAAGGACGTGCAGATCCGCGACGGCCTGCACATCCTCGGCGGCGGCCCGGTCGGCGAGCCGCGCGTGAACCTCGTGCTCGCCGTGCTGCGCGCCTCCCAGGTGTGGGGCGGCCAGGCGAACGCGCTGCCCGGTCTGCGCGCCGCGCTGGCCGCGCACTTCGGCCTGGTCGAGAAGGAGCTGCTGGCCGAGCCGGGCGCCCCGGTGAAGGTGCCGGTGGAGCTGACGGACCTGGTCGACGGCCCGTCCCGGACGGCGGCCGACACGATCGACCTGCTGGAGCAGCTGTGCCGGCGGATCGCTGAGGGCATGGAGGCGCGGGCGTGGGACCGTACGGTCGTCCCCGCCGTCCTGCGGGGCGTGCTCGGCGCCGAACTCCCGGACGCGCTCGCCGTCCTGGAGTTCGCGTGCGACGAGGTCGTCCCCCGGCTGGCGCGGACCACCGACGAGATCGGGCACATCCTGCGGGCCCTGGACGGCGGTTACGTCCCGGCGGGCCCGTCGGGCTCCCCGACCCGTGGTCTGGTCAACGTCCTGCCGACGGGCCGCAACTTCTACTCGGTCGACCCCAAGGCGATCCCGTCCCGGCTGAGCTGGGAGGTCGGCCAGTCGCTGGCGGACTCGCTGGTGCAGCGGTACCTGAGCGACACCGGGGAGTACCCGAAGTCGGTGGGTCTCACGGTGTGGGGCACCTCCGCGATGCGCACCCAGGGCGACGACATCGCCGAGATCCTGGCGCTGCTGGGCTGCCGCCCGGTGTGGGACGACGCCTCGCGCCGGGTGACGGGCTTCGAGGTGATCCCGCTCGCGGAGCTGGGGCGCCCGCGCATCGACGTCACCGTCCGCATCTCCGGGTTCTTCCGGGACGCGTTCCCGCACGTGGTCGGGCTGATCGACGACGCGGTGCGGGCGGTGGCGGAGCTGGCGGAGCCGGCCGAGTCCAACTACGTGCGGGCGCACGTGGAGGAGGACGCGGTCGGGCACGGCGACCGGCGCCGGGCCACGGCCCGCATCTTCGGCTCGAAGCCCGGAGCGTACGGCGCCGGTCTGCTGCCGCTGATCGACGCCCGGAACTGGCGCAGCGACGCCGACCTCGCCGAGGTGTACGCCGTCTGGGGCGGCTACGCCTACGGGCGCGGGCTCGACGGGCGGGCGGCGCGCGGGGACATGGAGACCGCGTTCCGGCGGATCGCGGTCGCCGCGAAGAACGTCGACACCCGTGAGCACGACCTGGTCGACGCCGACGACTACTTCCAGTACCACGGCGGCATGGTCGCCATGGTCCGGCACCTGACGGGCGCCAACCCCGAGGCGTACGTGGGTGATTCGGCCGTACCGGACCAGGTGCGGACCCGCACGCTGGGCGAGGAGACGCACCGGGTGTTCCGCGCGCGGGTGGTCAACCCGCGCTGGATGGCGGCCATGCGCCGGCACGGCTACAAGGGCGCCTTCGAGATGGCCGCGACCGTGGACTACCTCTTCGGCTACGACGCGACGGCGGGCGTGGTCGACGACTGGATGTACGAGAAGCTCAGCGCCGAGTACGTCTTCGACCCGGAGAACCGGGACTTCATGAAGCAGTCCAACCCGTGGGCGCTGCGCGGGATCACCGAGCGGCTGCTGGAGGCGGCGGACCGCGGCCTGTGGGCGGAGCCGGACGCGGACACGCTGGAGCGGCTGCGCGCCACCTATCTGGAGCTGGAAGGCGACTTGGAGGGCGACCAGTGACCACCCCGTTCCCCTTTACGGCCGTCGTCGGCCAGGACGACCTGCGGCTCGCGCTGCTGCTGAACGCCGTGTCGCCGGCGGTCGGCGGTGTGCTGGTGCGCGGCGAGAAGGGCACCGCGAAGTCGACGGCCGTGCGCGCCCTGTCGGCGCTGCTGCCGGAGGTCGACGTCGTCCCCGGCTGCCGTTTCTCCTGCGATCCGGCGGCCCCCGACCCGGCGTGCCCGGACGGGCCGCACGAGCCGGGGCCCGGGACGCAGCGGCCGGCCCGCATGGTCGAACTGCCCGTGGGCGCCTCCGAGGACCGTCTCGTCGGCGCGCTGGACATCGAGCGGGCGCTGGCCGAGGGCGTGAAGGCCTTCGAGCCGGGCCTGCTGGCCGACGCGCACCGCGGCATCCTCTACGTCGACGAGGTGAACCTGCTCCACGACCACCTGGTCGACCTGCTGCTGGACGCGGCGGCGATGGGTGCCTCGTACGTGGAGCGCGAGGGCGTGTCCGTGCGGCACGCGGCCCGGTTCCTGCTCGTCGGCACCATGAACCCCGAAGAGGGCGAGCTGCGCCCGCAGTTGCTGGACCGGTTCGGGCTGACCGTGGAGGTGGCCGCGTCCCGCGAGCCCGACCAGCGGGTGGAGGTCGTCAAGCGGCGTCTGGCCTACGACGCCGACCCGGTCGCCTTCGCCGCGCGCTGGGCCGGCGAGGAGGCCGCCGTACGGCAGCGAATCGCGGCGGCGCGCGCGTTGTTGCCGCAGGTGCGGCTGGGCGACGGGGCGCTGCGGCAGATCGCGGCGACCTGCGCGGCCTTCGAGGTGGACGGCATGCGGGCCGACATCGTGATGGCCCGTACGGCGACCGCGCTGGCCGCGTGGGCCGGGCGGACCGATGTGCTCGCGGAGGACGTACGGCAGGCCGCGCTGCTGGCGCTGCCGCACCGGCGCCGCCGCAACCCGTTCGACGCGCCGGGGCTGGACGAGGACAAGCTGGACCAGACCTTGGAGGAGTTCTCCGGGGAGTCCCCCGACGACGATCCGGACCCCGACGGCCCCGGTGGCGGCGGCGGGCAGCCCGCGCCCGACAGCGGCCCGCGGGACGACGGCGGCAGCGGCGCGCGGCCCGAGGCCGGTGAGGGCGGTCAGCCGCAGGCGTCCGGCGGGCAGGAGCAGTCGGCCGTACGGGCCGCCGAACCCTTCCGTGCCAAGGCGCTGACCGTCCCCGGGATCGGCGAGGGTGCCGCCGGGCGGCGGTCGCGGGCGCGTACCGAGCATGGGCGTACCACCGGCGCGCGCCGCCCGCAGGGGGCGCTGACCAAGCTGCACCTGGCGGCGACCGTGCAGGCGGCGGCCCCCCACCAGCGGGCGCGGGGCCGGTCGGGGCCGGGTCTGGTGATCCGCCGGGACGATCTGCGGCAGGCGGCCCGCGAGGGGCGCGAGGGCAATCTCGTGCTGTTCGCCGTGGACGCCTCCGGGTCGATGGCGGCGCGGCAGCGGATGAGCGCGGTGAAGGGTGCCGTGTTGTCGCTGCTGCTGGACGCCTACCAGCGGCGGGACAAGGTGGGGCTCGTGACCTTCCGGGGGGCGGCGGCCGAGGTCGCGCTCCCGCCGACCTCGTCGGTGGACGCCGCCGCCGCGCGGCTGGAGTCGCTGCCGACCGGCGGGCGTACACCGCTGGCGGCCGGTCTGCTGAAGGCGCACGAGGTGCTGCGGGTGGAGCGGCTGCGGGACCCGGCGCGCCGGGCGCTGGTGGTCGTGGTGACCGACGGCCGGGCGACCGGTGGCCCGGAGCCCGTGGCCCTCGCGGGCCGGGCGGCGCGGCTGTTCGCGGCCGACGGTGTGGCCTCGGTGGTCGTGGACTGCGAGGCGGGGCCGGTGCGGCTCGGGCTGGCCGGGCAGCTCGCCGGGGAGCTGGGCGGCACGGCCGTCACGCTGGACGAGCTGCGGGCGGACGCGATCGCCGGGCTGGTCAAGGACGTGCAGGGGACTTCGAGGAGGGCCGCGTAATGCCGCAGGGACAGCCGAGTGTCGTACCGGACGACGGACTGACGACCCGTCAGCGACGGAACCGTCCGCTGGTCGTCGTGCACACGGGCGTCGGCAAGGGCAAGTCCACGGCCGCGTTCGGGCTCGCGCTGCGGGCCTGGAACCAGGGGTGGCCCATCGGGGTGTTCCAGTTCGTCAAGTCGGCGAAGTGGAAGGTCGGCGAGGAGAACGCGCTCAAGGTGCTCGGCGCCTCCGGCGAGGGCGGGACCGTCGACTGGCACAAGATGGGCGAGGGCTGGTCGTGGGTCCAGCGGGACCTCCAGGGTGACAACTCGACCAACGAGGAGAAGGCCCGCGAGGGCTGGGAGCAGGTCAAGCGGGACCTGGCCGCCGAGACGTACCGGCTGTACGTGCTGGACGAGTTCGCGTACCCGATGCACTGGGGCTGGGTCGACACCGACGAGGTCGTCGACGTGCTGCGCGGCCGGCCCGGCACCCAGCACGTGGTGATCACCGGGCGGAACGCGCCCCGGAAGCTGGTGGACTTCGCCGACCTCGTCACCGACATGTCCAAGGTCAAGCACCCCATGGACGTGGGCCAGAAGGGCCAGAAGGGCATCGAGTGGTGATGTCGTCGGTGCCTCGGCTGGTCGTCGCCGCGCCCTCCTCGGGCAGCGGCAAGACCACCGTCGCCACGGGGCTGATGGCCGCGTTCGCCGCGCGGGGGCTCGCCGTGTCCCCGCACAAGGTCGGGCCGGACTACATCGACCCCGGGTACCACGCGCTCGCGACCGGGCGGGTGGGGCGCAACCTGGACGCGTACCTGTGCGGGCCGGAGCTGATCGCTCCGCTGTTCCTGCACGGGGCGCGCGGGTGCGACCTCGCCGTGGTCGAGGGTGTGATGGGGCTGTACGACGGGGCCGCAGGCGAAGGCGAACTGGCGTCCACCGCGCACATCGCCAAGCTGCTGCGGGCACCGGTGGTGCTCGTCGTGGACGCGTCCTCGCAGTCGCGGTCGGTGGCGGCGCTGGTGCACGGGTTCGCGTCCTGGGACCCGGGGGTGCGGGTCGGGGGTGTGATCCTGAACAAGGTCGCCTCCGACCGGCACGAGGAACTTCTCCGTCAGGCGCTGGATTCGGCGGGGGTGCCGGTGCTGGGCGCCTTGCGGCGGGTCGAGCAGGTGGATACGCCCTCCCGGCACCTCGGGCTGGTGCCGGTCGCCGAGCGGCAGGCTGCGGCGGTGGACGCCGTCCAGGCCATGGCCGCGCAGGTGGCTCAGGGGTGCGACCTGGCCGCGTTGGAGGCACTCGCCCGGACTGCCGGTGCCCTCCCGGGGAGCCCCGCCCCCTGGACCCCCGACTCGCCCACCCAGCACCCGGCTCGGCCCGCCGGGAGGCGAGCGCCTGTCGTCGCCGTCGCCGGCGGGCCCGCCTTCACCTTCTCCTACGCCGAGCACACCGAACTGCTCGCCGCCGCCGGTGCCGAGGTCGTCACCTTCGACCCGCTGCGCGACGAGCGACTGCCCGAGGGAACCGCCGGGTTGGTCATCGGAGGTGGCTTTCCCGAGGTGTACGCCGCCGAGCTGTCCGCCAACGAGCCCCTGCGCAAGGCCGTCGCCGACCTCGCGTCCTGCGGCGCCCCCGTCGCCGCCGAATGCGCCGGACTGCTCTACCTGTGCCGCGAGCTGGACGGGCGGCCCATGTGCGGCGTGCTCGACGCCACCGCGCGGATGACCGGACGGCTGACCCTGGGCTACCGGGACGCCGTGGCCGTCGGCGACAGTGTGCTGGCGGCGGCCGGCACCCGGATGCGCGGCCACGAGTTCCACCGCACCGTCGTCGAACCCGGCGCCGGTGCCGCTCCCGCCTGGGGCGTACGGGCCCCGGCCCGGCGGGTCGAAGGTTTCGTGCAGCAGGGCGTGCACGCGAGTTATCTGCACACGCACTGGGCGTCCGAGCCCGGTGTCGCCCGTCGGTTCGTGGAGAGGTGCCGGACGTCATGAGCAGCAGGCTGGTCGGAGTCGGGGTCGGTCCCGGTGATCCCGAGCTGGTGACCGTGAAGGGGGTCAACGCGCTGCGGGCCGCCGATGTCGTCGTCGTCCCGGTCATGGACACCGGGGAGCGCGGGCGGGCCGAGGCGACCGTGCTGCACTACGTGCCCGCGGAGAAGGTCGTCCGGGTGGTGTTCGCGCTGAACGAGCGGACCGACCGGGCCCGGCGCGAGGCGGCCTGGGACGCGGCCGGGCAGCGGGTCGCCGAGCTGCTTCACGCGCACGCGTCGGTCGCGTTCGCCACCATCGGGGACCCGAACGTGTACTCGACGTTCACCTACCTCGCGCAGACCATCGCCGAGCTGGTGCCGGGGGTGGCCGTGGAGACCGTGCCCGGGATCACCGCGATGCAGGATCTCGCGGCGCGGTCCGGGGCCGTGCTGACCGAGGGCACCGAGCCGCTGACCCTCGTGCCGGTGACGGCCGGGTCGGCGGTGCTGAAGGAGGCGCTGGCCGGGCCGGGGACGGTCGTGGCGTACAAGTTCGGGCGGCAGGCCGCAGAGGTCGCGGAGGCGCTGCGGGAGACCGGGCGGCTCGGGGACGCCGTGTGGGGCTCGGCCCTGGGGCTGGCGGAGGAGTCGGTGCGCCCGGCCCGCGAGCTGGACGGGACGCCGTTGCCGTACCTGTCGACGCTGATCGCGCCGCCGCGCCGGGACGGCGGCCGGGGCGGGAAGCTGTGACACGGCCCGGGTCACCCCGCGACGCCCACCACCAGCCAGATGAAGGCCGCGCCCGCGACCGTGCACAGCAGGGTCGACCGGGCGGGGTGCTGGTGGTGGGCCTCGGGGAGGATCTCCGCCGCCGCGAGGTACAGCAGCGCGCCGGCGAACAGGCCGAGATAGCCGCCGAGGACACCCGGCGGGACGGTCAGGAACGCGGACGCGGCGGCTCCGGCGACCGGTGCGACGGCGTCCGCGAACAGCATGGCGAGGGCCTTGCGGCGGGCGTTGCCGTACAGGCTGGTGAGGGTGAAGGTGTTGAAGCCGTCGGCGAAGTCGTGGGCGATGACGGCGAGCGCGACCGCGGTGCCCATGCCGCCGCCCACCTGGAAGGACGCGCCGATCGCCACGCCGTCCATCAGGCTGTGCCCCACCATCGCCGCGGCCGCCGTCAGGCCCACCTCCGGGGCCCTGTGGTGGTGTTCGTCGCCGCCGTGGGCGGCGCGGCGGGCCGCCAGCAGGCGTTCCACCAGATGGGCGAGGAGGAAGCCGGCCAGGAACAGCAGGAGCGCGGCCGGAACGCCGTAGACCTCGGTGCCCGCCGCCCGGAGGGCCTCCGGCAGCAGGTCCAGGCCGACCACGCCGAGCATCAGGCCGCCGGCCAGGCCCAGCACCAGATGGCGGCGGTCGGTCACGCGCTGTGCCGTCCAGCCGCCGGCCAGCGTCATCAGGAACGCGCCGAGCGCGACGAAGACCGCCATAGGCCCTTGCTATCGGATCGACCCGCGTTCCCGCACGTCCGACAGCCACAACCGCAGTACTCGTAGGAGAGGACCGATTCCCATGGCCGATGCCCCCACCGGCAAGGTGACCTTCGTCGGTGCCGGCCCCGGCGCCGCCGATCTGCTGACGTTCCGCGCCGCCCGGGCCATCGCCGAGGCCGACGTCGTGATCTGGGCGGCGAGCCTGGTCCAGGCGGAGGTCCTCGAACACGCCCGCGAGGACGCCGAGGTCCTGGACTCGGCGACCATGTCGCTGGAGGACGTCGTCGCGGTGTACCGGCGCGCGTCCGAGGAGGGGCTGAAGGTGGCCCGTATCCACTCCGGCGACCCGGCCCTGTGGGGCGGTACGCAGGAGCAGCTGGACCGCTGCCGGGAGATCGGCATCGCGACCGAGGTCGTCCCGGGCGTGTCCTCCTTCTCCGCCGTGGCCGCGCTGGCCCAGCGCGAGCTGACGATTCCCGAAGTCGCGCAGTCCGTGGTGCTGACCAGGCTGGGCGGGGGCAAGACGCCGATGCCGCCCGGCGAGGAGGTGCGCGAGTTCGCCCGCCACGGCACCACCATGGCGATCTTCCTGTCGGCGGCGCGCAGCGGGCAGCTGGTGCGGGAGCTGCTGGAGGGCGGCTACCCGACGAACACCCCGGTGGTGATCGCCTACCAGGCGACCTGGCCGGAGGAGCTGGTCGTGAAGTGCACGATCGGCACGCTGGAGGAGACCGTCAAGGAGCACAGGCTCTGGAAGCACACGCTGTTCCTGGTCGGTCCGGCGCTGGACGCGCACGGGACGCGTTCGCACCTGTACCACCCGGGTCACTTCCACGGCTACCGGAAGGCCGACCCCGAGGCGCGGCGGGTGCTGCGCGAGCAGAGGGCGAAGAGTTGATCACGGTCGTCGGTACGGGAACCGGGGCGCCGGTGCCCGCGGACGTCCTGGCCGGGGCCGCGCTGGTCGTCGGCGGGCGGCGGCACCTGGACGCCGTACGGCTGCCGCAGAGGGCGGAGCGGGTGGTGCTCGGTCCGCTGGCGCCCGCGCTGGAGACCATCGCCGGGTACGTCGGCAAGGAGCTGCCGGTGGTCGTGCTGGCGTCCGGCGACCCGGGGTTCTTCGGGATCGTGCGGGCGCTGGCCGAGCGGTTCGGCGCCGGGCTGCTGGACGTGCGGCCGGGCGTGTCCTCCGTGGCGACCGCCTTCGCCCGGATCGGGCTGCCCTGGGACGACGCGGTGGTGGTCAGCGCGCACGGCCGGGACCTGCGGACGGCGGTGAACGTGTGCCGGGCGCGGCCGAAGGTGGCCGTGCTGACCGGGCCGGGCGCCGGTCCCGCGGAGCTGGCAGCCGCGCTCCCCGGTGACCGGACGCTGGTCGTGGCGAGCGCGCTCGGCGATCCGCGGCGGGAGCGCGTGGAGCGGGTGACGGCCGCCGAGGCGGCGGCCCGGGACTGGGGTACGGCGGTGAGCGTGGTGCTGTGCCTGGACGAGGCGCGGTCGCTCGGCGCGGTGCGGACGGTGGCCGGGGTGCCCGGGGCGCCGGACCGGTGGGCCCTGGAGGAGGACGCGTTCACGCACCGCGACTCGATGATCACCAAGTTCGAGGTACGGGCGCTGGCCCTGGCCCGGCTGGGGCCGCGCCTGGGCGACCTGGTGTGGGACGTGGGCGCCGGATCGGGTTCGGTCGCGGTGGAGTGCGCGCGGCTCGGCGCCGCCGTCGTCGCCGTCGAGAAGAGCCCGGACGGGGTGGCGCGCATCCGTGCCAACGCGGACGCCCACGGCGTCGACGTGGAGGTGGTGCACGGCTCGGCGCCCGGCGCCCTGGCCGGGCTGTCCGGCGATCCCGACGCGGTGTTCGTCGGCGGTGGCGGCCGGGAGCTGCCCGCCGTGGTGACCGCGTGCGCGCGGCGGGCCCGGCGGACGGTCGTCGTCGCCATGGCCGCGCTGGACCGGGTGCCGGCGGCGCGGCAGGCGCTGGCGGAGGCCGGGTTCACCTGTGACGGGGTGCTGGTGCAGTCCTCGCGTCTCGCGCCGCTGCCGGGGGACGTGACCCGGCTCGCGGCCACCAATCCCGTGTTTCTGCTGTGGGGCATGAGAACCCCGGCGTCTAGTGAAGGAGTTGTCCAGTGATCGGCCTCATTTCCGCCACCGCGGCGGGGGCGGCGGCGCGGGACCGGCTGGCCGCGGCCTGGCCGGAGCGCACGCGCGTCTACGAGGGTCCCGTCTCCCAGGCCGTCCCGGCCGCGTTCGCGGAGTGCGAGCAGCTGGTGTGCTTCCTGGCGACCGGTGCGGTGGTACGGCTGCTCGCGCCGCTGCTCGCCGGCAAGGCGGCCGACCCCGGCGTGGTGTGCGTGGACGAGGGCGGCCGGTTCGCGGTGTCGCTGCTCGGCGGGCACGGCGGCGGGGCCAACGCGCTCGCCCGCGAGGTGGGCGAGGTGCTGGGCGCCGAGCCGGTGGTGACGACCGCGACGGACGCCGTCGGGCTGCCGGGCCTGGACACGCTCGGCCTGCCGTACGAGGGGGCGGTCGCCGCGGTCTCGCGGGCGCTGCTGGACGGCGAACCGGTCGCGCTGGAGGCCGAGGTGGCGTGGCCGCTGCCGCCGCTGCCGGTCGCGCCCCGGGGGTCGTACACGATCCGGGTGACCGACCGGGACGTCCCGGCGGGCGAGCGGGAGGTGCTGCTCAGGCCGCCGTCGCTGGTGGTCGGGGTCGGCGCGTCGAAGGGCGCGCCGGCCGAGGAGGTCCTCGGTCTGGTCGAGGAGGCGCTGCGGGAGGCGGGGCTCTCGCCGCGGTCGGTCGCCGAACTGGCCACCGTGGACGCCAAGGCCGGGGAGCCGGGCATCGTGGCCGCCGCCGAGCGGCTCGGGGTGCCGCTGGTGACGTACTCGGCCGAACAGCTGGCGGCGGTCGAGGTGCCCAACCCGTCGGACGCGCCCCTCGCCGCCGTGGGCACCCCGTCGGTCGCGGAGGCCGCCGCCCTGGTCCGGGGTGGTGAACTCCTCGTCCCGAAGAAGAAGTCGGCCGCGCGGCCCGCGATGGCGACCTGTGCGGTCGTACGGCGGCCGGGGCGCGGGCGGCTCGCGGTGGTCGGGCTGGGGCCGGGCGCCCGGGACCTGCTCAC
>NZ_JBEXKG010000179.1:0-14043 GCF_040609555.1 Streptomyces sp. NPDC004658 | reverse complement strand
GCCCGCGAGATCTACCACGTCCTGACCACCACGAACGCCACCGCAGCGGCCCCGACTCACCTCACAACCGCTGCTTGACATCCATAAGAGCATCCGCACCCACCGGCCGTCATTCGGCCAAGACAGCACCTTGACACCGAGGGCCGCCGCCGATCGCACCCGGCGGCCCTCGGCTGGGCCCAGCTGGGCTGCGCGACCTACTTCTGCGGCTGGTGCCTGAGCTAGGACACCAGGGGTCTGTCCGGGCGGGCATCCGCTGCGCCGGATCTCGTTCCCTTGTACCAACTGCCCACCGCGGGAACAGCGCGGTCAGGCCGTACCGGTCCTCGCCGCTCAGCTTCTTCGCCCAGGCCCTCTCGGACACTCCCGAATGTCGCGCAGACGGCGATGGTGTTCGCGGTGGCTGGCTGTGGCGCTACGGCATGTGGTGACCGGCCTGTGTTCCCAGGAGGTTCAGCAGGGCCAGGGCGTCGGCCCCGGGGGACCCCGACGGCGCGCTGAAGAGGACGAGGTACTGGTCACGGTCGGTGAGGGTGAGCGTGTCGCAGTCGACGGTGATCTCCCCGACGGCTGAGTGGCGGAAGGTCTTCGTGAGCATCGGCGCGGTCTGTACGTCGTGTCGTTCCCAGAGGCGGGCGAAGTCAGGGCTGGTATCGCGGAGTTCGCCGACGAGACCTGTCACCGCGGGATCGGTGGGGTAGCGGGCGAGGGCGGTGTGGAGCTGCATCACAACGCTCAGCCGGAACTCGGCGGCGTCGGAGATCCCGTAGAGCGCCTCATCGGCGCGCTGCGGTCCAGGGAAGGCCCGGCGCGCGAGGTTGCGGTCCTCGGGGGAGAGGGGGGCAAAGTCCTCCATGAGCGCGGCCGCGAGGTCGTTCCAGGCGAGGACCTCGCACGCGGCGGACATCACGAAGCCGGCCGTCTGCGGCAGCCGCTCCAGGAGCGCGAGGATGCTCGGGCGGACGTCGCGCCGGTGCAGTCCGGTACGGTTCGGCGCGGTGCCCGCGAGGACGTGCAGGTGGTCTGACTCCGCGTCGGTGAGCCGCAGCGCGCCGGCGATCGCGGCCAGGACGTCGCCCGAGGGGCGTGGCGCCCGGCCCTGTTCGAGGCGGACGTAGTACTCGGTGGAGATGTGCGCGAGGACCGCTACTTCCTCGCGGCGAAGACCTGGTGTGCGCCGACGCGGGCCGGAGGGGAGGCCGACGTCCTGTGGCCGGAGCCGCTCGCGGCGGCTGCGGAGGAACGCCCCGAGCTCCTGCTTGTCCATACGCCCAGTGTGCGTGCCGCCCGGCCGTGGATCCTGGTACAGCCTGTGCCTGTATCCGGTCGGCAGCCGGGCGGACGCTGCTGCCATGACGAACAACACGAACACCACCGACAGCGCACCGGTCGGCCTGCTCACCGGCAAGATCATCTTCATCACCGGCGCCAGCCGCGGCATCGGGGCCGCCGCGGCCCGGCTCTTCGCCTCCGAGGGCGCCGCTGTCGTGCTCGCCGCCCGCAGCACCGACGCCCTCGAAACCGTCGTGCGGGAGATACGCGCCGACCGCGGCGTCGCCGACGCCGTCACCATGGACCTCGCCGACCCGGCGAGCATCCGCGCCGCAGTCGACCACGTCGAAAAGCTGCACGGACGGCTGGATGGCGCCTTCAACAACGGCGCGGTCCCCCAGCAGCAGTTCGGCCCGGTCCACACCACCAGCGACGAGGACATCGACCAGCAGTTCGCCGTGAACTTCCGCGCGCACTGGACCGCCATGAACGCCCAGGCCGCTCTCATGCGGAAGAACGGCGGCGGGGCGATCGTCAACACCTCCAGCATCGGCAGCCGCCGCGCGAACCCCGCCCTGCCCGCCTACGGCGCCATGAAGCGCGCGCTCAACAGCCTCACCGAGACCGCCGCGGTGAACTGGGCCGGTGACCGTATCAGGGTCAACGGCATCACCCCCGGTGGCACCTCCACGGAGATGATCGACACCTGGGAGGCGGCGACTCCCGGCATCGTCGAGCAGATGACCGCGGCGATCCCGCTCGGTCACATGGCCGAGCCCCGGCAGATCGCCGAGGCGGCCGCGTGGCTGCTCAGCGACCGCGCCTCGTACGTGACCGGCGCGATCCTGCCGGTCGACGGCGGCGCCGGCGCCTGACGAGAGTGGCCCGGGTCCTGTTCCCTGCCGAGATCGACCCAAGGCAGTCAAGGAGATCACGCACGACACCCAGCGCTCGGCGGAAAAGTTCAATGAACGCCAGTACCTCGCCCTCCGGAGTCCGCCGAGGCGCGCCGGCGCTTCCGTGAACGCACCGCACCGCACCGCGCCTCGTCGCCCTCGTCCGCGTGCGGCCGGCCCACCCAACGGGGCGCACTGCGCCAAGCTGCGGAGGATTGACGTGGCTTGACCGCGAGGGTCGTTGTAACAGAAGCTGTTACAACACACGGGGAGGCGTGATGGCGGCGAACAGTCGATTGACCATCGCGACGCATGTGCTGGCCTGGCTGGCGTTGGCGCAGCGCGGTGGCCGGGAGGTTCTCACTTCGGAACAGGTCGCGGCCAGCGTCAATACCAACCCGGTGATCATCCGGCGCAGCCTCGGCGATCTGCGGCGAGCCGGCCTGGTGGAGGTCCGCCACGGTGCCGGTGCAGGCTGGAGCCTGGCCCGTGACCCCGAGGCGATCACCCTGCTTGAGGTGTACGACGCCGTCGATGCGCAGCCACCGTTCGGCCTGCACCGCACCGAACCCAATCTGGCATGCCCGGTCGGCCGAGGCATCCGGCCCGCACTGAGCGGCGTCTACAGCAGAGTCGAGACGGTCATGCGGCAGGAGCTGGCGGACACGTCGATCGCCGACGTACTTCGCGAGACGCTGATGAAGTAGCCGACAGCCCGGTCATCAGCCAGCCACCTGCCGCTTGTTGTAACAACAATGGTTCCAACAACTGAACGAGGAGCAAGGCTGGTGAAAGCCCTACGGTGTCCAGTCGTCGAACTGCGGCAGTACACGCTGCACCCAGGACAGCGAGACGCACTGATCGACCTGTTCGACCGGGAGTTCATCGAGTCGCAGGAGGCAGCGGGTGCGACCGTCCTGGGTCAATTCCGTGACCTGGACGACCCCGACCGGTTCGTCTGGCTCCGCGGCTTCGCGGACATGCCGCGCCGCGCCAAGGCCCTGGAGAGCTTCTACGGCGGGCCGGTCTGGCAGGCACACCGCGACGAGGCGAACGCGACGATGATCGACTCCGATGACGTGCTGCTGCTGCGACCGGCCTCGGCGCGCGGCGGGTTCCCACTGCCGGCTGGCTCCCGGCCGGCTCCCGGCGAGCCGGCGCCCTTGCCACCGTCGCTTGTCCTCGCCACGATCTGGTACGGCAAACGCCCGTTTGACACGACGTTCGTCGAGTTCTTCCAGCAGCGCGTGCGACCCGCACTGGCCGAGACCGGCTGCGAACCCCTGGCGTACCTGCAATCGGAACACGCCCCGAACACCTTCCCGGCGCTGCCGGTACGGATGGACGAAGAGGTCTTCGTATGGTTCGCACGTTTCACTGACGAAAGCCACCTCGACCACCACCTGAATCGCTTGCAGCTTTCAGAACGCTGGCGCGAGGAGGTGCTCCCGACCCTTTCGGAACGGTGGGCCAGAGCCCCAGACCGGCTACGGCTGGCACCTACCGAGCGGTCCATACTGCGCTGAGTGCTCAAGGAGCCGGGGACAGCAGGTGCCCTGGGCGATGTCCGCGCGCTTTCCGAGCTTGCCCCAGCTGCAGAACACCACCACAAACCCGGTCCCTCGGCGAAGACCACCCGGTGCTTCGCACCACCGCCCACGGCACGCTTCCACTGTCTGGAGGCAGGCCCGGCCTGCTGGCGTGCATGCCATAACGGGTCTTTCCTCACCACGAGTTCAGCGATCACGTCGCCGGACAGACCGTCCTGATTCGATCGCTGGAGATCGCTGCACGATACGCGTTCCCACCTCCTGCTCACTGGGCACGAGCTCGCTGGGAGGGCTGCGCGGCGGGTGTTGCCGGAGCGGCCGCGACCTTGCGGGTCTCGCGCAGTATCAGCAGGCCGTTGACCACCATCAGTGTCGCGGTCAGGCAGTGGACGCCGAGTGCGGTGGCCACGGAGCCGTGATGGGCCAGTACGGTGGCCATGTCGCCGTACGCGGCGAGCGCCTCCACCAGCAGCACCAAGCCCAGCGCTCGGCGGTGGCCCGTCACCAACAGGACGCCCAGGACGAGGGCCAGGACGACATCGCGGATTCCCTTGATGATCAGGAAGCCGTCGCCGTCGCCGGACGGCCAGCTCGGCAGGCCGAAGCCCGGCGCCGTCGTCTCCGGACTCACGATGAACTCCGTGCCGAACCAGAGGATGAAGAGGATGAAGGCGGCGGCAAGTACGGTATTGATCTTCCTCAGCGACACTGTTCTTCTCCTTGCGAGTCTTCGTCGGCTGGCTGAGCCTTGTGCAGCTTGCTGAGTGGTGTGGGGTGGGGCCTGATCCGGCCGCACGGACTGCTGATCGAGGGGCGTAGCTTGCGAGGATCGCCGTTGCGGGATCGGAGCGGCAGCTGCGTACCGGAAGGTCGGGATTTCGCCCCGACCAGACAGAAGCCGGCGACCTACCGGGGGCGAACCAGCGCGTGTCGGGGGAGCAGCGCCTTCAGACGAGGGCGGAGACGAGCAGAGCGAAGGCGGCGATGATGACGGCGACGCGGACGTAGTGCCAGCGCCCCCAGCGGTTCAGCTGCTCCTTCCAGTCCGCGGGCCGGTTCTCGGGGGTCCAGGTCTTGTTCCGGTTGTTGATCGGGACGAGCAGCAGCACCGACATGACCACGCTGACGATCAGCAGTCCGGCGGCGGTGACGACGAGTCCGGCGCCGTGGTGGTGCCATCCGGCGACGGCCCAGATCGCGCTGAGGACGAGCGAGCCGATGTACCAGAACGGCATCAGGGCACCCAGCATCCGGCCGCCGTGGGCGTGGCCGAGCTGGCCACTGTCCTCGGGAAGCGCGTCCAGGATCCGGTTCATGATGAAGGCGACGGAGAACTCCACCCCCACCATCAGGCCGACGACGACGATGGTGACGACCTCGAGTGCGTTGAGCATGACAGTCCCTCCCTGAACTAGCATTGCTAGCTGATGAGGCAACGCTAGTACTGCTGCCGCTCGATTGTCTAGCAGTGCTAGAATCTGCGCATGTCCGTACAGGAACGCAAGCAGCGCGAACGGGCGGAGCGTGAGCGCCTCATCGTGGCGACGGCCCGCGAACTCGCCGAACAGCAGGGCTGGGACGCCGTCACGACCCGCCGGCTCGCCGAGCGCATCGAATACAGTCAGCCCGTCCTCTACAGCCACTTCCGCGGCAAGCGCGAGATCATCGGCGCCGTCGCCCTTCAGGGGGCCGCCGAACTGGCATCGGCGGTACGGGGGGCGACGTCTGGCGTGCAGGGTCTGCGGGCCCGGGTCACGGCTCTGGCTCGTGCTTATCTTGATTTCGCCGTGCGTAATCCGGCGGTCTACGACGCCCTGTTTCAGCTTGACGGTGGTCTGGTGTATGCGCAGGAGGACACTCCCGAGCCTTTGAAGGACGCCTTTGCCGCCCTGTTGGAGACCCTCGACAAGGCCGCCGGCGATGACGTCCATCCGGGGCTGTTCACGGAGGTGTTCTGGGCGGCTCTGCACGGTCTCGCGACCCTGACCCGGGCGGGTCGCCTGCTGCCCGAGGATGCCGAGCCGAGGGTGGAGCTGCTGGTGGACCGGCTGGCCATGGTCTGACACACCGTGCCGGGCGTCTCGGCCACCGTGAGGGCTTCACCCGTACGCCTCCGGCATGCGCTGCGCTCGGTGCGCTGTGGGCGGTTGGCTCTGTCGCAGTCGGGTGTGGCAGGTGCTTCTTCGATGAGTTTCCGGCGGTCGTGCGGTCTACCTATCGACGAAGGGAGCGCAGCATGCGCGAGATTGTCGTTTGCGCGTTTTTGACGCTGGACGGTGTCATGCAGGCGCCGGGTGGTCCGGAGGAGGATGCTGAGAGCGGGTTCGGCTACGGCGGCTGGCAGAAGCCGGTGTCCGACGAGGAGGTCGGCACGGCCATCGCGGGTTGGTACGAGCCCGCCGATGCGATGCTGCTGGGCCGCAAGACGTACGAGATTTTCGCGTCGTACTGGCCGATGGCCGATCCCGGCAACCCGTTCACCCATCGGATGAACAGCATGCACAAGTACGTGGCGTCTCGGACCCTGAGGTCCGTCGAGTGGCAGAACTCCACGCTGCTGGAGGGAGACGTCGTCGATGCCGTGCGCAAGCTCAAAACGTCCGAGGGCGGGCGCATCAACGTGGTGGGCAGCGGTGACCTCGCCCAGACCCTGATGCGGCACAACCTTGTCGACGAGTACCGGCTGACCATCCATCCGGTGATCATCGGTACCGGCAAACGGTTGTTCGCCGAGGGAGCGGTCCCCACGGCGCTGGAGCCGGTCAGTGTCTCGACGACGAAGGGCGGCACCGTCGTCGGCGTCTACCGGCCCAGCGGCACGCCCCGCTACGACAGTTACTAGTCGAGGACGTCCAGGGTCGTTTCCGGTCGGCGGTGGATGCAGGCGGGTGTCTACTGTCGCGGCGTCTACAGCGCCTGGTGCCGGGTGGCGGACGGCACCGGCCGCTGTTGGCGGCTGCGCGGCACTGATCGGTATGTACGGCATCGGTGTCCGCACGGTTGAGCCGGTACGGGGGGAGTACGCGGGGTGGGGGCGGCTACATTACCTCGCCCCGCGGTGTCGTCCTGTATCGCGTTGCTCGTCCATCGCGGTTCCGCCGCCGATCTGGGTGAGGGCTGCCGTCGCCTGCCGGCCCGCCACGCGCCGGGCGAGGTCTCGCCCATGGCTCCGGCCCGGGGGAGGACCCGGTGGGTTGGAAAGCGCACCCATTGCCCGGCTTCACCAGTCCGAACGGCTGCGGATCCGCTGAGAACACGGCACCGGCCTCCACCACCTGCTCATGCAACTGGCGTGTTGCGTCATGAGTCTGTGCGGACTGCGGGCATCGTGCCGGAAGGATCGGTAGGGTCGTCGGCGTGCGTGATCTGCGGGTGGTATTGATCGGCGGGACGTCGAACGTCGGGAAGTCGACCGTTGCACAAGTGGTGGCGGACAAGCTCGGGTTCGAGTGCCTGAGCACGGACGGGTTGGCCCGGCATCCTGGGCGGCCCTGGAGAACCCCGCAGCGGGAGGTGCCGGCGCACGTCGCCGAGCACTACGGATCACTGACGGTCGACGAACTGATCACGTCCGTTCTCGGTCACTACGAGCGGCTGTGGCCCCGTATCGAAGAGCTGATCACCGCCCGTGCGGCCGAGGGCAGTGGCAGCAAGGGCCTGGTCCTGGAGGGGTCGGCACTCTGGCCCGTCCGCGTCGCGGGGCTTCGCGTTTCGCGCACGGCTGCCGTGTGGCTCACCGCGGACGACGCCCTGGTACGCGCCCGCGTCTACGCGGCGGGCCGCTACGAAGCGGCTACCGACGAGGAGCAGCGCCTGATGGACAAGTTCCTGGCCCGCACGGAGCGCTACCAGACACTCATGATCGATGCCATCGACAGGCGAGGCCTGGCTCGCCTCGACGCAGGTGGCGGCCTGTCCGTGGCGGAACTGGCTGACACGGTGCTCGCGGAAGCCGACGCGCAGACCGCCGTGGGACGGTCATCCGCCGGTCGGTGACCACGCCCGCCGGCTCACCCAAGGCAGAGTGCGACACCAGGCCCCTCACCCGTTCACGGTGAAACGATGAGTCGAGCGGCCGGATCCTGGCCGCCCTGCATGAGGACCCGCTCGGTGAGCCTCAATGCGGCGACGCGCCGCGGACCGGCCACCACGACCTGCTCAGTGACCCACGGACTCCTGCCGCAACGCCGGCCGCAGGCCCGGTCGGCGCCGCGGCAGCCCCCGCCCGTTCACCACGCTCACCGTCCCCGCGTCCCACGCCACGCGCCATCCTCACGCGCCAGGCACCACGTGGCGCGCGCCGCCGAGCCGGAACCGCCGCGGGTGGTTGAGGTCCGCCACCCCGCCGTCCCTCAGCCGGCCACGCCCGCGGCGCAATAACGTCCGGTGGACTCCCTCCGGCCGCCCCGGACCATCGCCGTTCAGGCCCGACGGGTACCGCCCCGCCCGGGCACGCCGCCACCGGGACGCCCGCCAAGCGGTGTGCCCCCGGGCCCGAACCCTCCGGCCGGCATCCGCTCCGACACCGTCGCCTGTTCCTGCGCCCACGCGGGCCGCCGCGGCGTCGGGCGCGTGCCCACCACGGGACGGGAAAGCACGGGGCGGGACGGGGCGGCCGCGGCCGGCCCTGCCGGATGCCGGGCCCCGGCCGCTCACCAGCCGCAGCGCTCCTCACCTCCGCCGCAGCCGTTCCGCCTCGGCCGCTCCCGCCCAGCACCGTGTGACGCGCCCGACAGGACGCCTACTGGATTGACCAATCCAGAACAGGCTGTACAGTGTGAGCATGGGACGCACCAGGGAATTCGACGCCGATCAGGCCATCGACCGCGCGATGGACCTGTTCTGGCGCCGCGGCTACGCCGACACGTCCCTGCAGGACCTCCTCAAGGAACTCGCGATAGGCAGCGGCAGCCTCTACGCGGCGTTCGGATCGAAGGAGCAGCTTTACGCCAGAGCCCTGGAACGCTATTGCGCACTCCAGGCCGGCACCCTCGTCGAAAGCCTGGAGAACGCCACCGAGATCCGGCCCGCGGTGCGCCAGGTCCTGACGGACATGATCGAAGCGGACCTGACCGACCCCTCCCGCGGCTGCCTCGTGGTCAATGCCGCCACCGAGCGTGGCGACGACCCCGCCACGGTCGAACGCGTCGCTGCCGCCCTGCGGCACGTCGAGTCGGCCCTGGCGGGGGCCCTGGAGCGAGCGAAGGCGCGGGGCGAAGTGTCGGCCGACAAAGATCCCGTGGAGCTGGCCCGCTTCCTGACCACCTTCGTCCAGGGGCTCCGCGTCGTCGGCAAGGCGCGCCTGGGCCGGTCCTTCACCCAGGACGCCCTCGAGACCGCCATGCGCGTCCTGGACTGAACCCGGGCTCGGCCGCCTCGGCACCGCGTCCTCATCACCGCGGCACCCAACGCGCCGCCGGTGCCAACCCCTGCACTCATACTTTAACAATCAATCCAGAAAAGGATTTCGTCATGGAACTGCACCTGAACGACAAAGTCGCCGTCGTCACCGGGGCGAGCAAGGGCATCGGCCTCGCCATCGTCGAGGCAATGAGCCGCGAGGGTGTCCACGTCGTCGCCGGAAGCCGCAACTCCACACCCGAACTCGACGCACTGCGCGAGACCTACGGCGTCACGGTCGTCCAGGCCGACCTCTCCACCGCCGAGGGAGCCGAGACCCTGATCCGGCACGCCGTGGAACAGCACGACCGGATCGACATCCTCGTCAACAACCTCGGCGCCGCTGAGCCGCGCAACGGGTTCCTCGAAGTCGACGACGCGGAGTGGCGACGGATCTTCGATCTCACCTTCTTCAGCGCCGTGCGCACCAGCCGCGCCGCGTTGCCCCACCTCATGCGGGCCGACGGCTCGGCCATCGTCAACATCAGCTCGATCAACGCACGGCTCCCCTTCCCGATGGTCGTGGACTACTCGGCGGCCAAAGCCGCGCTGACCAGCCTCAACAAGTCCCTGTCCGAAGAGTTCGCCCCGCGTGGCGTCCGCGTCAACGCGATCTCCCCCGGACCGGTTCGCACCCCCTTCTGGACAGCGCCGGGCGGCTTCGCCGAAGCCACGGCGGCGGCCGCCGGCACCACGGCCCAAGAGGCACTCGACGTAGTGGTGCCGCAGAGCATGGGCATCAGCACGGGCCGGATCACCGAACCTCACGAAGTCGCCGACCTCGCCCTGTTCCTGGCCTCACCGCTCGCGGCCAACATCACCGGCACCGAGGTCCTCATCGACGGCGGCCAAACGAAAACACTCTGAGACGCCCCCAACGCAGGACCGGCCGCCAAGGAAGAGGGCACCGTGCTGCACTGAATCAAACCCAGCGCAGCCGACAGTACGACAGGACGGAACCCGCCCGCACGGAGCGCCGAGGTGAGCGGCCCTCCGTGCGAGCAACTGCGACCGAACGCGCCCCCGGATCGAGGTCGCCACGACCTCCTCGCAGAACTGGCCACCCGAGCGTCTCCCTGCACGCAGCACGGACTGATCCACGGCGAACTCGCTCCCGTCACATCGTGGCCGGCGCCTCCGGGCACCCGGTCCTCATCGACATCGAGCGACTGCGGGCGGGGTTCCGCTCGCTGAAGCGAAGCTGCACGAGCAGGTGGTCCCAAGCTGGTCCGTTGAGGCTGCTGGCGGCAGGCGCCGAGAGTAGGACGTCGGTGGCGGGCGCGGGTGCCACTCGACCGCTAGGGCCTGCGCTTCCCGCAGGTTGTGCTCGGTGATGTGCCGCGTCCACGCGCAGAGGTCGAGGCGTGCAGGATCGAGTCCGGGGCGTGACAGGCGGAGGCCACGCCCGGCTCGACCCCTGGGGCGTGCGGTCGTCGCGAACCGGCCACCTTGCCGCCGAGCCGCTGCCGGAGGGCTTTGCAGACTCCAGAGCCCCGCCCGGCCGTCCGGCGCCGACGACCTGGGCCGGACGGCACACCCCGGACCGAGGTCCCTGAAATGGTTGAAGCCTCATCCCTTGGACCGGAGCAACTGACCCGCCGCTGTGCACGGGTGAGGGTTACTCGGCTTGGAAGCCACGCGCTGTCCGAAAGCGGGCGGCCTCTGTTTACGCCGAGCCTCCTGGTCTGAAAGCTTCACTTCTTGAACTGAGAGAGCGTCCACCGGGCGCACAAGTCTCCACAGGTGCACAACACGGCGAGGAGTCGAGCAGTGCAATCCCGGACAAAAAGGATCACAGCTTCTGCGGCAGGCTTCACCGTATTGATCATCCCGCTCGGCCTGGCCGCACCCGCCTTCGCGCAGAGCGGCGCGCTCGCGTCTGCCGCCCCGGCTTGCGTGGCGATGTACGAGAGCTGGCGCTACACCACCGCCGCCAACAACTGTGACGACACCGTCAGCGTCTCACTGACCTACCAGGACGGCGCAACCGGTCCCTGCACCACCCTCCCACCAGGCGCCGTCACCACGGTCGGAGAGGGCTACCTCGGCCAACACGGCCATCCCGACCACCTTGCGACATGCCAGCCGTACTGACGTCCGACCAACCTGCGACGACGCTCACCTAAGCGGCTCATCGTGGGGTGTCGGCCGGTCAGCCGCGTTGTTCGCGAGCACGCAAGGCAGCCCAGTCGCGCAGGCCTTCGGTGATCTGGGCCTCGTAGCCATGGCGAGTGGGCTTGTAGTAGGTCTCGCGGGAGAGCCTGGAGCTGTTCGGCCATGTTGAGGAGGTGGCGGCCGTCGCCGTCGGCCATGGCGATCAGTGCTCGGCGGGCGTCGTCGTCGAGGGGCAGCCGGTGGCCGGTGAGGTGTTCGGCGCGGTCGAGGGGGGTGGACAGGGCGGTTTCGTCGAGGCGTTCGAGGACGAGGACCTGGGTGCGGGAGAGGAGGGCGCCGTTGAGTTCGAAGCTCGGGTTCTCCGTGGTGGCGCCGATCAGGGTGATCGTGCCGTCCTCGACGTAGGGGAGGAAGCTGTCCTGCTGGGCGCGGTCGAAGCGGTGGATCTCGTCGACGAACAGCAGGGTGCCCTGGCCGTGGGTGCGGTGGCGGCATGGCGTGGCCTTTCGGTGGGGGGCGGTGTTTCGCGCGGTGTGTCGGCGGCTGGTTGCTTGCTCTCCAAGCTTTCCGTGGGATCCGACGCATCGTCCGGCGCGTAGCGGTCACCTGGTAGTCGGCAGGTGACACTCCCTGCTCCTTCCTCGCGTAGCCGGGGTCACCACGGATCCGTGCGAAGGCCCGGCAGCAGGCGGCAACGACCGGCGGCGTCGTCATCGACACCCGGGCCCGGATCGGCTGCACCGCGGCGATCGGCTCCACTGATGAGGACCGGCTCCGGCACCTGACCGTCGCCCTTCCGCCCCCCCGCTACGCCGCCCGCCTCCTCGAAGCCCAAGAGGCCGGCGCCAGCGACCAGCAGTTGCGCGAGGTCGCAGCCGAAGGGCTCAAGAAGGTGTACAGACTGCTCGGTCCCGGCTCGCCTGCACGTCCGCGGGGGCGGACAGCCGGCCCGCAGCGCACATTCAGGCAGAGGTGTCGTTCACGACGCACCGCCGACGCACCGCCGACGGGCCGTCAGCGGGGGAGAAGCACGGCCGTGCCGGTGACCCGTACCCGGGCGTCCTCGGGCGTCACACCGATGACGAGGTCGCTCGGGCGGCCCATGTCCTCGCCCTGCCGCACCGCGATGTCCACAGGCTCCATGACGAGTCCCAGGGCGCGGAGGTAGCCGCCGAAAGCGGCCGCCGCCGCGCCCGTCGCCGGGTCCTCCACGACACCGCCGACGGGGAACGGGTTGCGGGCGTGGAAACGGCGCGGCGACTCGCGCCACACCAGGTCGACGGTGGTCCAGCCGTACCGGCGCATGACTTCGGCGAGCGCGTCGAAGTCGTAGTCGAGCGCGGCCAGCCGCTCGCGGGAGGCGGCGGCCAGCACCAGGTGGTCGTTGCCGCCGAAGGCGACGTGCGGCGGCAGCGCGGGGTCGAGGTCCGACGCGCTCCAGCGGAGGGCCGCGAGGGCGGCCTCCAGCTCGGCGGCGAGCGCCTGGCGGGACCGGGTCGGCACGCTGGTGAGCGTCGCCTGCACCGTCCCTGCGCCGTCGGTGGCGGTCGTCACCGCGATGGCGCCCGCGGGGGTGTCCAGGGCGAGGTCGCCGGGGCCCAGCCGGTCGGCCAGGGCGACGGCCAGGGCCACCGTCGCGTGCCCGCAGAAGGCCACCTCCGCCAGCGGGCTGAAGTAGCGCACCGTGAAGCGCCGGGCGTCCGGATCGGCGGCGGTGACGAAGGCGGTCTCCGAGTAGCCCACCTGGGCGGCGACGGCGAGCATGGCCGCCACGTCCAGCCCGGAGGCGTCGAGCACGACGCCGGCTGGGTTGCCGCCGTCCGGCGTGCGGGTGAACGCGGAGTAGCGCAGGATCTCGAGGCTCGCGCCGGAGCCGCCGTGGGCCCGGGCGGTGGTCGCGGTGTCGGTGGCGGCGGTGGTCGTGTCGTCGGTCATGGGGAAACCCTGGCACCGCTGGGGGCATCGCGTCCAACGATGGATTGTGATGCACTCCATCGGCTTTCCGCATACGCTGGGCGGGTGGACACGCGACTGCTGACGACCTTCACCACGCTCGCCCGCACCGGCAGCTTCACCGCCGCCGCGGCCGCACTCCACCTCGCGCAGTCCACAGTCACCGTGCACATCCGCACCCTCGAACGCGACCTCGGCGTGCCGCTGTTCGACCGGCTGCCCACCGGCGCCGCGCTCACCGACGCCGGCCGACGGCTCCTCGCGGAGGCCGAGGAGGTGCTCGACGCCGTGGCCCGACTGCGCTCCGCGGCCGGCGAGGACGGGCCCGTCGCGGGCCGGGTGGTGGTCGGCACGCCAGAATCGCTGTGCGCCACCCGGCTGCCCGCCGTGATCGCCGCCCTGCGCACCGAACACCCCGACGTGGACGTCGACCTGCGCGCGGCCGGCACCGAGGAGTGCCTACAAGGGCTGCGCTCCGGGCATCTCGATCTGGCGCTGCTGATGAACGAGGACGCCGAGTCCCCCGAGATCGCCACCGAACCGGTCGCCCGCGAGGCCCTCACCCTCGTCGCGGCCCCCGGCCACCCGCTGGCCGGCCGTGACCGCCCGGCGGCCTGGGGCGATCTGGCGGCCGAGCACTTCTTCCTCCTGGAGGAGGGCTGCGCTTACAGCGACGCCTTCGAACAGCGGCTGCGCGCCGCGCCCGGCGCGAACCCGCGAATCACCCGGTTCGGCAGCGTGGACGCGGCCCGCTCCTGCGCCGCGGCGGGCCTGGGCCTGACCCTGCTGCCGGCCACGACCGTCGCCGAGCACCTGCGCGACGGCCGGCTCCGCGGGATCGCCCTCGACGGGCCGCC
>NZ_JBEXKG010000178.1:0-14179 GCF_040609555.1 Streptomyces sp. NPDC004658 | reverse complement strand
GTCGGGCCCGGCCCGGCGCCGATCGCGCAGTCGACGCCGTACCGCGCGAGGGCCCGCACCCGGATCACCGAGGCCAGCTCGACCGCGCCGCGCCCGAAGTAACGCTCGGCGCCGCGCAGATCGGCCAGCGCCCCGTCCGGCGGCAGCGCCTCCACGACCGGGGTGAACTCCTCCAGCAGCCCGAACAGTTCCGGCAGGGCCGCCTCGCGCGCCGGCGGCAGCTGGAAACGTACGCAGAGGATGGTCATCCCGCACTCCCCGGGCTCTGGTGCCACAACTTCCGTACCGACGCCGGCCCTCGCGCGGCGTCCTGGCCGGCCGGCCGCAGGTCGGCCCAGGGGTGCATCTCGTACCCCGTGGGCATGCGGATCGTCCGCCCCGCCACCGGGTCAGGGGCCGCGGAGCCGGCCGGCGCGGGCAGCCCCTCGGAACCGGCGAGCCGGGCCCGCAGCGGACCGCCGTCGTCCCCGGCCGGGGAGCCGTCGGCGCCGGACGGTGCGGCCAGCCGGGCCGCGACCCCGTCGAGTCCCTCCGTGCGCCGCACCTCCACCAGGTCGGCGAGGTTCCAGGCGGCGGAGCCCACCACGCTCAGGCTGCGCGGTCCGCGCCGCTGCACCACTCCGCGCACCAGCAGCAGCCAGGAGTGGAAGACGGTGTGGGCGCAGGCGTCGTGCGAGTCGTCGAAGAAGGCCAGGTCGACCAGTCCCGTGCCGTCGTCCAGGGTGGAGAAGATGACCCGCTTGCCCGAGCGGATCGGCGGCGTCTGGGTGGCCGCCTTGGCGCCCGCGACCAGCACGGTCTCGCCGTGCCGGGCCTCGCGCAGCCGGCGCGCGGAGACCACGCCCAGCTCCTTCAGGAACTCCCGGTGGTCGTCCATCAGATTGCGCGAGGCGTCCATGGACAGCACGCCCAGCTCGGCGCTGAGCCGCTCCGCCGAGGTCAGGTCCGGCAGTCCGGCCGGCGCGGTCTTCCGCCCGCCCGCCAACGGCAGCTGACCGCCACCACCGCCCCGGGCGCCCCGGTGCAGCTCGGTCAGGTGCAGTTGCAGGTCACGCCGGTTGGCGCCGAAGGCGTCCAACGCCCCCACCTGTGCGAGCCTTTGGGCGAGCGGCCGGCTCGGCCGGGCCCGCTCCCAGAAGTCCACCAGTGAGGAGTACGGCTGCCCGTCCGCGATCCGCTCCGCCTCGGCCTCGCTGATGCCGTGGACGTCGCAGAGGGCGAGCCGCAGCCCCCACACCGCCGGTGATTCAGACACCAGTTCGATCCTGTGTGCGACTCCGGAGACGTTCACGTCCAGCGGCAGGATCGGCACCCCGCGCCGCCGCGCGTCGGCCAGCAGCAGCCGCTTCGGGTACATCCCGGGGTCGTGCGTGAGCAGCCCGGCGTAGAAGGCGGCCGGGTGATGGGCCTTCAGCCACGCCGACTGGTAGGTGGGTACGGCGAAGGCGACGGCGTGCGCCTTGCAGAAGCCGTAGGACCCGAAGGCCTCCACGATCTCCCAGGTCCGCCCGATCGTCTCCGCGTCGTACCCCTTGGCCGCCGCCCGCTGGGCGAACCACACCCTGATCCGCCCCTGCGCCTGGGGGTCGGACAGCCCGCGCCGCACCCGGTCGGCCTCGCCGCGCCCGCAGCCGGTCATGATGGAGACGATGTCGATGATCTGCTCGTGGAAGACGACGACCCCGTACGTCCCCTTCAGCGGTTCCTCCAGGTCCGGGTGCGGGTAGCGCACCGGCGCCCGGCCGTGCCGCGCCTCGATGAACGGCCGCACCATGTCGGCGGCGACCGGGCCGGGCCGGAACAGCGAGATGTCGACGACCAGGTCGTGGAAGCCGGCGGGCTGGAGCCGCCCCACCAGGTCCCGCTGGCCGGGCGACTCGATCTGGAAGCACCCGAGGGTCTCGGCGGACCGGATCAGCCGGTACGTCTCCGGGTCCCCCGGCTCCACCGCGTCCAGGTCGATCCGCTCCCCGCTCACCCGCTCCACCTCGGCGACCGCGTGCGCCATCGCCGACTGCATCCGCACGCCCAGCACGTCCAGCTTGAGCAGCCCGAGGTCCTCCACGTCCTCCTTGTCGAACTGCGACATGGGCAGGCCCTCGCCGCTGGTCGGCACCACCGGCGTACGGGCGAGCAGGGAGGCGTCCGACAGCAGCACCCCGCACGGGTGCATGGCGACCCCGCGCGGCAGCGCGTCGAGCGCCTCGACCAGCTCCCACAGCCTGCCGTACTTCTCCCCTTCCCGCTGAAGCTCCCCCGCCAGCCGCTTCAGCTCGGGCAGTTCCTCCAGCGCGGCGCGGGCGTCGCGCGCCCGGATGTGCGGGAAGGACTTGGCGATCCGGTCGATCTCGGCCGGGTCCATGGACAGCGCGGCGCCCACGTCCCGGATCGCGTGCCGGACCCGGTAGGTCTCCGGCATGGAGACGGTGGCGACCCGCTCGGTGCCGAACCGGCCGATGATCGCCCGGTAGACCTCCAGCCGGCGCGCGGACTCCACGTCGATGTCGATGTCCGGCAGCACCACCCGCTCCTTGGACAGGAAGCGCTCCATCAGCAGCCCGTGCTCGACCGGGTCGGCGTGCGCGATGCCGAGCAGATGGTTGACGAGCGACCCGGCCCCGGAGCCGCGGGCGGCCACCCGGATCCCCATCCCCCGTACGTCGTCGACCACCTGGGCAACCGTCAGGAAGTAGGAGGCGAAGCCGTGGTGGGCGATGATGTCCAGCTCGTGGTGCATCCGCTCCCAGTACGCGCGCCGCCCGCCGTACCCGAGCCGCAGCATCCCCTCCGCCGCCCGCGAGGCGAGCGCCCGCTGCGCGGTGCGCCGGCCGGCGCCGACGAGGTGTGCCTCGGGGAAGTGGACGGTGCCGATGCCGAGGTCGCCCTCGGGGTCGACGCGGCACTCGGCGGCCGTCGCCAGGGTCTGCTCCAGCAGCCGGTGGGCGGTGTCCCGCCGGAACCCGGCGGCCTCCACGACCCGCTCGGCGACGCCCAGCATGGTCTGCGCGTCCTTCAGCCACGCCTCACCGGAGTCCAGCTCCCCCCGGGGGTCGATCGGCACCAGCCGCCGTGCGGCGTCCAGCACGTCGGCGACCGGCCCCGCCCCGGGATCGGCGTAGCGGACGGCGTTGCTGAGCACCGGCCGCACCCCCTGCTCGGCGGCGAACCCGACGGTGCGGGCCGCCAGCCGCAGGGAACCGGCCCCCGTACCGGTACGGCCGTGCCAGACGGCCTCCAGCCGCAGCGCGTCGCCGTAGATCTCGCGCCACGGCGCGAGCAGCTCGGCCGCCCGGTCGGGCCGCCCGGCGGCGAGCGCGCGCCCCACGTCCGACCCCGGCCCGAGCAGTACCACCAGTCCGTCGCCGTGGTGGCCGGCCCAGGGAAGCAGCGCAGTGCCCTCGCCCGCGTGCGCCGCCGTGACGAGCCGGCACAGACCGGCCCACCCGCGGGCGCCGTCCCGGGCGAGGAAGGTCACGCGGGGGGCCGACTCGTCCACGAAGGCGCCCCCGCGCACCGGCGTACGCCGCCGGTCCCGCCGTACGCCCTCGGCCGGTGCCACCGCGAGGTCCACCCCGAACAGCGGACGGACGCCCGCGCCGGCGCAGGCCTTGGCGAAGCGGACCGTCCCGGCGAGGGTGTCGCGATCGGTCAGGGCGAGGGCGTCCATCCCCCGCTCGGAGGCACGCTCGGCCAGCCGCTCCGGATGGGACGCCCCGTACCGCAGGGAGAACCCGGAGACGGTGCGCAGATGCGCGAAGCCCGGCACGCACACCTCCCGCACTCGTGAGCCCCGAACGGCTCTCGAACATCAGTTCCCAGTTTTCCCACCCCCACCATACCCCCATTCTCGAACGTATGTACGACACTCGTTCGAGCGTCTCTCACCTGCGCGAACACGCCAGGAAGCCCCCGTACGCCAGGTGCGTGCGGGGGCTTCCCGTGTCGTCCGTCAGCGGGGGCGAGCCGTCAGTAGACGTGCACCCCGTAGGCGCTCAGCGCCTCGGTGACCGGCTGGAAGAAGGTCGTGCCGCCGGAGGTGCAGTCGCCGCTGCCGCCCGAGGTCAGACCGTAGGCGGTGGTGCCGCCGTACAGCGGGCCGCCGGAGTCGCCGGGCTCGGCGCAGACCGTGGTCTGGATCAGGCCGGAGACGATGTCGCCGCCGCCGTAGTTGACCGTGGCGTTGAGCGCGGTGACGCGGCCGCTGTGCGTACCGGTCGTGGACCCGCGGCGGTAGACGGTCGTGCCCACGGAGGGCGTGGCCGCGCTGGTGATGTCCTGGCTGCCCACGGCACCGGACTTGGTCACCGAGCTGTTGGTGTAGCGCACGATGCCGTAGTCGTTGCCGGGGAAGCTGGAGCCGGCCGTGGTGCCGAGCGTGGTCGTGTGCGAGGAGTTCGACCACCAGGTGCCCGCGCCGTCGGTGCAGTGCCCGGCGGTCAGGAAGTAGTAGTTGCCGCTGGAGTCCTGGACGTTGAAGCCCAGCGAGCAGCGCCAGCTGCTCGCGTAGATGGCGTCGCCGCCGGAGATCAGCTTGTTGAACTTGCCCGGTGTGTGCTTGACGACGAGGGCGTCGGCGTTGGCGCCGGCCTGCTTCTTGATCTTGGCGATCTCGGCCTGGGACACCGTGCTGTCGACGGTGACCACGACGCGCCCGGACTTGCTGTCCACCGCCCAGGCCGTACCGGGGATGTCGGCCTGGCGGACGGAGTCGCTCGCCTTGGTGAGCTGGGTGGCGCTGAAGGTGTGGACGTCGCTGGCGTTCGCGGTGGGGGCGGCGAACGCGGCGGCGGCCAGGAAGCCGGTGGCCACGGCGGTCAGCCGGATCCGTCTCGCCGTACCGCCACGGGGAGTGGTGCGCCTGATCCTCACTTGTCGTTCCCTCCAAGGGAAGTCGGGGGCCCGCGTGGGGTCGGGGCCCGTGAGGCGCAGCCAGGGGCTCTCGACCGGATGCGAATATGCATGCCCCTGACAAGCGCTGAGGGGGAGTATTCGGCCGAACGGCCGGTCGGCACAAGGGTGCCTTTCGGCCGTCGGTCCTCCCGTCTCCCCCGTTCGGCTGACGCCGGCTACGCCGTCCCGGGCCGGCTCAGCTGCCGCTCCCCCGCCTCGATCGCCGCGTCCAGCGTGTTGCCGGGCGGCGGGAAGGGGCAGATGAAGTGGTCGGCGAAGGCGCAGGGCGGCAGCTGGGCACGGTTGAAGTCGACGGTCGTGCGCCCCTCGGCGTCCGGGGCCGGCGAGAAGAGGAAGCGGAACCGGAAGCTCGTGTCGCCGCTGGTGGCGTCGGCGAACACCGCCCACAGCAGCCCGTCCCCCTGCCGTGCGACCTTCAGCGTCCGCTCCTGTCCGGCCAGGGTGAAGGAGAGTTCCCCGGCGAGGTCGAAGCCGCGCTCGCGGCCGTCCGCGTTGCCGAGCCGTATGGTCCGCGTGCCGTCGTACGGCGTGAACCGCCCCGGCACCGACCAGCGGGGGTCGTAGGGCCCGGCCTCGATGCCCCGGAAGGCCTTGCGGGCGGCGGAGCCGGGGTCGTACACCCGCACCCCCCAGACGCCCTCTCGCACCAGCACCACCAGCCGCTTTCCGCCGAACGCGACCCGCGCCCGCGCCTCCGGACCGCGGTCGGCGGCCAGTCTGGTCTCGCCGGCGAAGGGCCGGTCGTCCACGGTCAGGCCGTCGGCCGCGGCGGCGGTGAGCACCACCCCGTCCTCGTCCGCCACCCAGGTCCCGGGAATGTCCGGAATTCGACCATCCGGATAGTCCTCGATCCAGTGCGTCGCGGTCAGCGCGAGCGGCCCGTAGGGCGCCGAGACCCTCTCCACGCGCTGCTCGTGCCACTGCTTCCAGGCGTCGGACGCGTCCGTCGTCATGCCAACGGTTCCTTTCATCGGTGATCAGTGTTCCTCCGCCGGAGGACCGGTGAGGACAGCCCGGGACGGAAGCGGCCGGGAACGACGAAGTCCAGCCGCCCGCGCACCCGTTGTGCCACGGCCCCCGCCCTCACAGCACCTTCGCCAGGAACGCCCGGGTCCGCTCCTCGCGCGGCGCGGACAGCACCTCGTCCGGCGTCCCCCGCTCCACGATCCGCCCGTCGGCCATGAACACCACCGTGTCGGCGACCTCCCGGGCGAACGCGATCTCGTGCGTGACCACGATCATGGTCGTCCCCTGAGCCGCCAGGTCCCGGATGACGTCCAGCACCTCCCCGACCAGCTCGGGATCGAGCGCCGACGTCGGCTCGTCGAACAGCAGCAGCTTCGGCTCCAGCGCGAGCGCCCGCGCGATGGCCACCCGCTGCTGCTGCCCGCCGGACAGCTGCCGCGGATAGGCGTCGGCCTTGTCCCCGAGCCCGACCCGCTCCAGCAGCCGGTGCGCGCTCTCCACCGCCGCCGTCCGGGGCCGCTTCAGCGCGGACACCGGCGCCTCGACGACGTTGTCCAGGACCGTGAGGTGCGGGAAGAGGTTGAAGTTCTGAAAGACGAACCCGATCCGGGTGCGCTGCCGGAGCACCTCGCGCTCGGGCAGCTCGTACAGCCTGTTTCCGGCGCGCCGGTATCCCAGCAGCGCGCCGTCCACGCTGATCTCGCCCCGGTCCACCTTCTCCAGATGGTTGATGGTGCGCAGCAGCGTGGACTTGCCGGAGCCGGAGGGTCCGAGCACGACGGTGACCTCACCGGCGCGCACCTGGAGGTCGATGCCCCGGAGCACGTCGAGCGAGCCGAAGCTCTTGTGCACCGACCTGATGTCGACCATGACACTCATCGGGCGAGTTCCTTTACGAGTGAGCCGCTGAGGAAGGCCAGCACCGCCCGGGCGGTCGCGTCGTTCTGACGGAAGGCCGGCCCGCCGGTGCGGGGACGGGTGAAGGCGCCGGGGGCGCGGGTGTCGGTGTACGGGCCGAGTGCGAAGCGCCGGGGGTGCGGGCGTCCGGCGCGGTCGAGGACGCGGCCGTCCGCGGGATCGACCCGGAGCAGCCCGTCGGGGGTCTCGGCGGCGCCGTCGGCGTGCAGTGCGCGCAGCAGGCTGTCGCGGGCGCGCCGGACGGTGGGCGCGGGCAGCCGGGCCTCCACCAGTGCCCGGGCCTCGACGGAGAAGTCCGGCACGGTGGGGCTGGTGGCGCGGAACACCCCGTCCTCGGCGGTGACGGCCATGTCCGCCCCGACGAACCGGAGCAGTCCGGCCCGGGACAGCGCGAGCATCTGCCGCAGCCGGGGCCCGGGCGGCCCGGACGCCAGGTAGCTGAAGAACCCGTGCCACCAGGACCCGATGTCCCCGAGCCGCACCAGCTGCCCGTAGACGGAGAGCAGCCCGAGGAAGACCGCGAGGTCGGGACTGTGCGCGGGATCGTGACGGCGCCGCAGGTCGTCCTCGATGTAGCTCCTCAGCCCCTCCTGGAAATCGTCGTGCGACGCGTACCGCACACCGTCCAGCGGGTGGTCGATCGCGGCGAGGTCCAGCCGGTCGCCCGGGTCCGGTACGGCGGCGGCGACGAGCGCCCGGATCTCGGCGGGGTCGCCGGCCGCCGCGTACTTCTCCTCGAAGTCGGTCCAGGCCATCGCCGTACGAGCGGGGTGGGCGGTGAAGAGCCGGTGGTAGTGCGCGAAGCCCAGCTCCTTCTCGACCAGGGGCCACACATCGCGCCGGAAGTCGAGGCCCGCGGGCCGGGCCAGCAGCTCCGCCACCTCGGCGGGTCCGAGGAAGCGGGGCAGCGGGGGCCGGTCACCGGTCCAGTCGTAGCCGATCTTCGAGTGGTACGGCACTCCGCGCCGTGAGCCGACGTACAGCACCGGTTCCCGCCCGGAGGGACGGTAGGTCTCGCCCTCGTACCGCCCGCCGCGCCCCTCGGTGAGCAGCACCATCAGGTCGACGAAGGCCAGCCCGAAGCCGCGGACGAGGACGGGCGCGCCGGGCGCCAGTGCGGACAGGTCGCTGTCGGCGGTGAAGTCGGGCGGCAGGTGCACCAGGCCGTGCTCGCGGGCGTACGCGGCCAGCTCCGCCTGTTCGGCGTCGAGTTCGCTGTCCAGGTGGCCCAGGGTGAGGATCACCAGGTCGGCCGGGAGCGGGTGCGGACGGCCCTCCAGCCACACCCGCTGGCGGCCCTCGCGGGGGCCGTCGACCCGGAGGGCGCGGTGGGGGTGGTGGTGGACGGTGACGTTGGGGGGCAGGTCGGCGACGGCCCGTTCGTACACCCAGCGCAGATAGCGGCCCTGGAGCTGCCGGTCCGGGAAGGTACGGCCGTCCAGCCGGGCCCATTCGTGCAGGGTCGGGCCCTCGCGCACCGGGCCGGCCATGGCCACCGTGTCGTCGGTGAACATGGTGACGTCCTCGGCCTGCGAGTTCATCCACAGCAGCGGCGACTGCGCCTGCCGCCAGATGCGCCCGCCACCGGGCGGGTGGGGGTCGACCAGGTGGATGTCGAGGCCCGGACCGGCGTACAGCTCGGGCGCGTTGGCGGCGAGGCGTTCGAGGAGGCCGGTCCCCCGCGGCCCGGCTCCGACGATGACCAGCTGCTGTCTCATCGGGCGTTCTCCGTGCCGCGTGCGTAGTGCTTCTCGACGAAGCTCTGGGCGACGCCCAGCAGGGAGGTGACGACGGCGTACCAGAGGGTGGCGACCATCAGCAGCGGGATCACCTGGTAGGTGCGGTGGTAGATCAACTGGGCGGAGAAGAGGAGGTCGTTGACGGCGATGACGCTGACGATCGAGGTGCCCTTGAGAGTGCCGATCAGCATGTTGCCGGCGGGCGGCACGATGGCGCGCATCGCCTGCGGCAGCACGATCCGCCGCCAGCGCCGCCACCGGCTCAGGCCGAGCGCCTGGGCCGCCTCGATCTGCCCGCGGTCGACGGACAGGATGCCGCCGCGGACGACCTCGGCGGCGTAGGCGGCCTCGTGCAGGGTGAGGCCGATGATCGCGACGGCGACCGGGGTGAGCAGGTCGACGGTCCTCACGCCGAACACCCGCGGGTACAGCGCCCCGATGTTGAACCACAGCAGCAGCTGGACCAGGATCGGGATGGACCGGAACAGCCACACGTATCCCCAGCTGACCGCCCGCAGCACGGGGTTGGCGGAGAGCCGGAACACCGCGAGCAGGGTGCCGAGGGCGAAGCCGAGGACCATCACGACCGCGGTCAGCCACAGCGTGAGCCACAGCCCGCGCAGGACGGAGTCCGAGGTGAAGTAGTCGCCGACCACGTCCCATTGGAACGCCTTGTTGCGGACGACGGAGGTGACGGCGAACCCGAGCAGCGCGAGGACGACGACGGCCGCCGCCCACTGGCCGTACCGGCGCTGCGGGACGATCCGCGGGGCGTCCGCGGGCTCGGGTGTGCCCGAGGCGGTGGGGATTTTGGCGAGGGTGTCGGATGACATGCGAAGGCTCCGTGACGCGCGTCGGCGAGGACGCGCTCGGTCGTCAGAACGGTGGTGCCTTCACACGGGGGCGCGCAGCGCGGCGCGGACACGGCCGAGCCCCTCAGCAGGGCCGTGCATCGAGAGTACGGGGGCGTCTCCGTCCGCTGTCAAGGGTGTCCGGACTGTGAGCAGTACATCTCAAGTCGGTTGACGCCGAACCGGATGCCTGTTCCACTTGGCCCATGCATCCACAGCAGTGGCTGGTCACCCGCTCCCACATCGACTTCGGTCGCGTGTGGTCCTCGTCCTGTTGAGCTGACCCCCTGCTCCCGCCTGCTCTCCGGGCGGGCCTCCTCGCGTTCTCTTGCCGATTCCCGGCCTGCTCCCCGCCTTCACACGCGCACCCCTCCCCTCGCGTTTCCGCACACCTTCCGCCTCAGGAGACCGCTACCGATGCGCACGCCCGCTTATCGCCCTTTCATCCCCTTTGTCGCCATCACCTCGGCAGCGCTGCTCCTCACCGCCTGCGGCTCCGGGTCCGGTGGCCCGGGCGGCACGGACGCCTCCGGGGTGGCGGCCAAGTCCGACGAGGTGCCCACCACGGACGTCGTCTCCGCCGTGCGGAAAGATGACGCCGCGGCGAGGCTGCTGCCCGCCGGCACCACGAGCCTCACCGTCGCGGTCAGCGTCGGCGGCACCCCGCCCGGCACCACCTACCTCGCCGACGGCACCACCCTGACCGGCCAGGACGTCGACTTCACCAAGGCGGTCGCCCGGGTGCTCGGCATCAAGCTGAAGGTCGAGCAGGCGAGCTTCGAGGCGATCCTGCCCGCCCTGGACAGCGGCAAGTACGACTTCGGCGCGAGCAACTTCGGCGTCACAAACGAGCGCCGCAAGACCATCGACTTCGTCACCTACGTCAACGACGGCCAGGGCTTCGCCACCCGCAAGGACAGCAAGCTCCCGAAGATCACCGACCTGAAGCAGCTGTGCGGCCTGAACGTCGCGACCGGCGCCGGCACGACGTTCGAGGCCACGCTGGAGGCCGGCAAGCACGTGTGCGCCGACGCGGGCAAGAAGGCGTACCGGGTGCAGACGTACGCCGAGTCGAGCGCGGTCTGGTCCTCGCTCCAGCAGGGCCGCAGCGACATCGTGATGTCCACGATCAACGGCCTGCGGTACGCGGTGGCGCACCAGCAGGGCCTGAAGTTCCTCAACGAGTACCACCGCCTGGACGTCGGCTTCGCCTTCAAGAAGGGCACGAAACTGGCGCCGGCGTTCCAGGCGGCGGTGAACAGGCTGCTGTCCGACGGCACCTACCGCAGAATCCTCGAGAAGTGGGGCACGACCGGTTCCGCGATCAAGGCCTCCCGCATCAACCCGCCGGAGCTGAAGGACTGACGCCTCCCGCTCACCGCGTTCCGCTGCCGGCGCTCGGAGACGAGCGCCGGCAGCGGGCTCAGCAACCGTCGCACGGGCAGCAGCAGTCGCAGTCGTCGCAGCCGCCGGGGCAGGAGCAGTCGCAGGACCGGCAGCAGCCGCTGCGCTTCTTGCGGGACCACGGTCCCTCGTACGTGTCGGCGCAGCACATCTTGCAGGTGCAGCACAGCGCGAAGAACATCCCGCAGCCCGCCCAGAAGCCGCGGCGGCCCTTGACCGGCTCGGGCGGCGGCCCGAATCCGCCCCCGAAGCCACCACCGAGGCCGCCGCCCCCGCCCGGAGAACCGCCGCCGGCATACGGGTTGCCCGGCAGGGGAGCGCCGGTGCCGTACGGCTGTTGCGGCACCGCGGCACCGTACGGCCCCGGCCCCCCGTGCCGATCGGCCGCGCACACCGGCGCCGCGCCGAACGCCCGGTCCACCGAGCGGCGCAGCTCGTGGGCGAGGAGGAGGTGGACGAGCCGGCCGTCGCGGAACTCGGCCTCCCGGAGGGCGAGCCGGATGCCGTGCAGGGCGTCCTCGGCGAGCCGGCGCGCCTCGGCGAGGGGCGTGCCGGTGGCGGCCAGCGGGTTCCAGGCACCCGACAGGGCGTCAGCCCGCCGGTCCTCCACGGCGTCCAGCAGATGCGCGAGCCGGCCGAAGAGCCGGCCGGCCTCGGCCAGGGGCCCGGCGTTGTCCGGCCGCCCGGCCAGCACCGCGGTGTGCGCGAAGGCCGCGGCGGTCGCGGTCTCGGTCGGCTCGGTGACCGTCAGGACGGCGGTGCCGGGACCGGCCAGGGACTCGACGCCGGGCTGGCGCTCGACGGCGTCGACGAGGACGGCGGTGTCGAACCCGACGGCAGCCCCTCCCCGCTCCCCGGCCCGGCCCCAGGTCGCGGCGATCCGGCGCGCGGCGGCGGCGACCGGCGCGCGGGCCAGCAGTCCGTCCCGGTCGGCGACGTGGTCGCGCATCTTCGCGGAGGCGAGCACGAGGGAGACGGCGGCGGCGAGCCGGGCGCCGTCACCCTGTGCGACGGACGCGGTCCGCATGCCGCGCAGCGCGCACGGCCCGGCCGCCCGGCGGGTGCCGCTCAGGGGGCCGGTCTGAGCCTCTGTCAGAACCGAGAGGAGAAGGCCGTCATAATTCGTCACGATCCGTGCGAACTGACCGTGGTCGCGGCGCAGGGCCAGGCACAGCCCGCACAAGTGCGCCATCCAGTCGGCCTGGAACCGCTCCCCGAGCCGGTGGACGCAAGGCTTGACGATTCCGAACACGACATCCCCCGTACCGTGATACGACGTTGGCGTTCACCCGTACGCACCGTGCATCACCCGTCCGCCGCAGACAATCATATTTCACTCTCAGTCAGCAGCCGTATGAGTCTCGCCCCTTGGGGCACAAGGACTCTCGACGGATCCGCTGTGCACCAGTACCGTCACAAACCCCCCGCGCGGCGTCTATCCACTTGGCGAGGCGTCCGCATCATGGATGACCATAGGGATGCGGAAAGCAAGAGAGACCGCTGTGAGAGGAGGCGTCCATGGGATCGGTACGCAAGGCGAGTGCGTGGCTCGGCCTCGTCGACGACAACGATGACGAGCGCTACTACGACGACGACTACTCCGAGGGCACCGAGTCCGGGGACGCCTGGGTCACCGACCCCCGGGTGAAGGTGGCCACGGACACGGCCGAGGAGAAGGGCCGCCGGATCGGCACGGTGACCCCGGACAGCTTCCGGGACGCCCGGGCCATCGGCGAGCTGTTCCGGGACGGCGTCCCGGTCATCATGAACCTCACCAACATGGAGCCCGGCGACGCCAAGCGGGTCGTGGACTTCGCGGCGGGGCTCATCTTCGGTCTGCGCGGCTCGATCGACCGCGTCTCGAACCGGGTGTTCCTGCTCACGCCGGCCGACACGGAGATCATCAGCGGCGAGGCGTCCGCCCACCGCTCGGACGGCTTCTTCAACCAGAGCTGAGGCAGGGCCGCCGCACCGGCCCCGCCTCCCCACCGGGACTCACCGGAAGGCGTCGAGCCCGGTGAGCGCCTTGCCCAGCACGAGCTGGTGCATCTCGACGGTGCCCTCGTAGGTGAGCACCGACTCCAGGTTGGTCGCGTGCCGCATCACCGGGTACTCCAGGGAGATCCCGTTGGCACCGAGGATCGTCCGCGCCGTACGGCAGATCTCGATGGCCTCGCGGACGTTGTTCAGCTTGCCGAAGCTGACCTGCTCGGGACGCAGCCGGCCGGCGTCCATCCGCCGCCCCAGATGGTGGGCGAGCAGAATCCCCTTGTGCAGTTCCACCGCCATGTCGGCGAGCTTGGCCTGGGTGAGCTGGAAGCCGCCGATGGGCCGCCCGAACTGCTCCCGTGACCGGGCGTAGTCGAGGGCCGCCTGGAAACTGCTGCGGGCGGCGCCCATCGCGCCCCAGACGATGCCGTACCGGGCATGCGACAGACAGCTGAGCGGTCCGCGCAGTCCGGTGACCTCCGGCAGCACGGCCGTGGCGGGCAGGCGTACGTCGTCCAGGACGAGTTCGCTGGTGACGGAGGCCCGCAGGGACCACTTGTGCTTGATCTCCGGTGCGGAGAAGCCGGGGCTGTCGGTGGGGACGACGAAGCCGCGGACGCCCTCCTCGGTCCGCGCCCAGACGACGGCCACCCCGGCGACGGAGCCGTTGGTGATCCACATCTTGCGGCCGTTGAGGACCCAGTCGTCGCCGTCCCGCTTGGCGTGGGTGCGCATCGAGGCGGGGTCGGAGCCGTGGTCGGGCTCGGTCAGCCCGAAGCAGCCGATCACCTCGCCGGCCGCCATGCGGGGCAGCCACTGCTGCTTCTGCTCCTCGCTGCCGAACCGGTGGATGGCGTACATCGCGAGGGAGCCCTGTACGGAGACCAGCGACCGGATGCCCGAGTCGGCCGCCTCCAGTTCGAGGCAGGCCAGGCCGTACTGGACGGCGCTCGCGCCCGCGCAGCCGTAGCCGGTCAGGGACATGCCGAGGGCGCCGATCGAGCCGAGTTCGCGGGCGAGGTCCCGGATGCCGGGCAGTTCGCCCTTCTCGTACCAGTCGGCGACGTACGGCAGCACACGGTCGGCCGCCCACGCGCGGACGGTGTCCCGGACGGCCAGGTCCTCCGGCTCCAGCAGGTCGTCGATCCCGAGCGGGTCGGCGGCATCGAACGGGGGCAGCTTCGCGGACGCGGACATGGAACACCCTCCGGAACACGGGACGTCACACGGACGTCGTCAAAACTAGCAGCGCTAGTTACGGCTCTCCGGCCGACGTTACGGGGCAGTGTCCCGCACGTCCAGAGGAGGATGCTCTTATGGATGTCAAGCAGCGGTTGTGAGGTGAGTCGGGGCCGCTGCGGTGGCGTTCGTGGTGGTCAGGACGTGGTAGATCTCGCGGGC
>NZ_JBEXKG010000177.1:0-14236 GCF_040609555.1 Streptomyces sp. NPDC004658 | reverse complement strand
GGCGATGTCCGGCGACTGCGCACCGATGGACACCGACACACCACAGGACGCGCCGTCGAAGCCCTTCTTGGAGGAGTCGTACCCGATCCCCAGGACCGTGTTGCGCACGAGGGTCGCGATGTCCGCGTACGCCTTCGTCGTCACCTCGCCGGCCACATGCACCAGGCCGGTGGTGATCAGCGTCTCCACGGCGACCCGGGACGACGGGTCCTCGCGCAGGAGCGCGTCGAGAATGGTGTCGCTGATCTGGTCAGCGATCTTGTCGGGGTGACCCTCGGTCACGGACTCCGAGGTGAACAGGCGACGGGACACAACGCTCCCTGTGGTTGCAGCGGCTGCTGGCTGATCATTTACGGTCGGCACGGGGCTGCGCCCGGTGTCGACCGTGAACAGTTTATCGGTCGCACTCGATCGGCGGGCCACCGTCTCGCCTCTCGGGAGCGCTGTGACCTGCGGCACGGGCATTCTGCACAATGGCGGGCGGCCTGGCCAGGGCCGCCACACCTGATTTCGGCGTGGCGCGAACCTGACGTCGAGTTCGCCCGATCGCCTCGCGGAGGTTAGTCCAGACGCCGTACGACCAAGTCCCAGACGGTGTCGGCCAGGGCTTCCTTGGGACCGTGCGGCACCGGGGTCTCGCTGCCGTCGGCACCGAGGACGACGGCCTCGTTCTCCTCGGAGCCGAAGGTCTTGCGCTCCCCCACCTCGTTGACCACGAGCAGGTCGCAGCCCTTGCGGGCGAGCTTGGCGCGGCCGTTGGCGAGGACGTCGTCGGTCTCCGCGGCGAAGCCGACGACGACTTGTCCCGGCCGGGCGCGGTCGGCGGAGATCTCCGCGAGGATGTCCGGATTTCGCACCAGGACGACCGGGTCCGGGTCCTGGCCGTCCTTCTTCTTGATCTTGCCGGTGGCGTAGGCGGCCGGGCGGAAGTCGGCGACGGCGGCGGCCATCACCACCGCGTCGGCGTCCGCGGCGGCCTTGAGGACGGCCTCGCGCAGCTGCACGGCGGTGCCGACGCGGACGACGTCCACGCCCGCCGGGTCGGGCAGGCCGGCGTTGGCGGAGACGAGGGTCACCCGGGCGCCGCGGGCGGCGGCGGTGCGGGCGAGGGCGTAGCCCTGCTTGCCGGAGGAGCGGTTGCCGAGGAAGCGGACCGGGTCCAGGGGCTCGCGGGTGCCGCCGGCGGAGACCACGACGTGCCGCCCCGCGAGGTCGGGCTCGGTGACACCGCGGGCCAGCACCCGGCGGCAGACCTCGAAGATCTCGGCCGGGTCGGGCAGCCGGCCCTTGCCGGTGTCGACGCCGGTGAGGCGGCCGACGGCGGGCTCGATGACGACGGCGCCGCGGCGGCGCAGCGTGGCCACGTTCTCCTGGGTGGCCGGGTGCTCCCACATCTCGGTGTGCATGGCGGGGGCGAAGACGACCGGGCAGCGGGCGGTGAGGAGGGTGTTGGTCAGCAGGTCGTCGGCGAGGCCGTGGGCGGCCTTGGCGAGCATGTCGGCGGTGGCCGGCGCCACGACGACCAGGTCGGCGTGCTGGCCGATGCGGACGTGCGGCACCTCGTGGACGTCGTCCCAGACCTCGGTGGCCACGGGGTTGCCGGACAGTGCGGACCAGGTGGCGGCGCCGACGAAGTGCAGCGCGGAGGCGGTCGGCACGACGCGGACGTCATGGCCCGACTCCGTGAACCTTCTCAGCAGCTCACAGGCCTTGTAGGCGGCGATGCCACCGCTGACCCCCAGCACGACCTTCGGCTTGTCCACCATGGCTCCTCGCATTCGAGAATCTGCACCACCCATGACACACCACAGGCCCGGCAGCATGACTGCCGGGCCTGTGGATAAGTCAGTCGCAATCTGAAAGTACTACTGCGCCGGGCCCTCGACGGCCTCGGAGGTCAGCAGACCGGCGTTGATCTCGCGCAGGGCGATCGACAGCGGCTTCTCGTGGACGTGGGTGTCGACGAGCGGACCGACGTACTCGAGGAGGCCCTCACCGAGCTGGGAGTAGTACGCGTTGATCTGGCGGGCACGCTTGGCCGCGTAGATCACGAGGCTGTACTTCGAGTCGGTCGCCTCGAGAAGCTCGTCGATCGGCGGGTTGATGATGCCCTCGGGCGCGGTGATGGAAGAGGACACGCTCTACCTTCCGATGGATGGGAAAGAATCAGACATCGTGATCACAGTCACGATCACACAACGTCCATCAAGGCTAGCAGCTCGCGGGCCACGTCCTCGACGGAGGTGTTGACCAAGGTCGTATCGAACTCCGGCTCGGCCGCCAGCTCGGTCTTCGCCGCCGCCAGGCGGCGCTCGATGACCTCGGGCGGCTCGGTCCCCCGGCCGGTCAGCCTGCGCACCAGCTCCTCCCAGGAGGGCGGAGCGAGGAACACCAGCTGGGCGTCGGCCATGGACTCGCGGACCTGCCGGGCGCCCTGGAGGTCGATCTCCAGCAGGACGGGCTCGCCGTTCTCCAGCCGCTCCAGCACCGCGGCGCGCGGCGTGCCGTAGCGGTTGCCGGCGAACTCGGCCCATTCCAGCAGCTCGCCGTTGGCGATCAGCTTGTCCATCTCCTCGTCGGTGACGAAGAAGTAGTGGACTCCATGCTGCTCGCCGGGGCGCGGCTTGCGGGTCGTCGCCGACACCGAGAGCCAGACCTCGGGGTGTTCCTTGCGCATATGGGCGACGACCGTGCTCTTGCCGACCCCCGAGGGGCCGGAGAGCACGGTCAGCCGCGGACGTTCACTCATGCAGCGATTATTCCAGCAATCCCGGAGTGCCCGGGACTCCCGGTCCGCCGGGCGGGCGGACTCAGGAGCCGGTGCTGCCGAACTCACGCTCCAGGGAGGCGATCTGGTTGGAACCGAGACCGCGCACGCGGCGGCTCTCGGAGATGCCCAGACGCTCCATGATCTGCTTGGCGCGGACCTTGCCCACGCCCGGCAGGGACTCCAGCAGCGCGGAGACCTTCATCTTGCCGATGACGTCGTTTTCCTGGCCCTGCTTGATGACCTCGTGCAGGGAGGCGCCGGAGTGCTTGAGTCGATTCTTGACCTCGGCCCGCTCCCGGCGAGCCGCGGCGGCCTTTTCGAGCGCGGCTGCGCGCTGTTCAGGGGTAAGGGGCGGAAGAGCCACGCCTACGTCACCTCGGATGTCGAACTGTCGGATACGGACCGGTGAGGAACCTAGTCGCCCCACACCTGGGGAGCCACGAGCAACACGCTGCCCGTTCTCCCCCACTGCCTGAGGGGCGCGGGAGGTGCCCCCACTGCTCGGAGACTAGCGGGCAAGTCCGCCGGAGTCAGCGAGAACAGCGGAAAAGTCCTGGTCAGCCTCCGCCAGGCTGGACATTGCAGACATATTGCCCTCGATTTGAGCATGTATTCAAGCTCAAGTCGCCGTGATACCGCTCAACCGAGCACGCGGCCGGGCGTCAGGCGGCGGCGACGGCGGCCCGGATCTCCCCCGCGAACCGCTCCGCCGCCCCGCGCAGCGCGCTGACGTCGGGGCCGTGACGCAGAACACCCCGGCTGACATTGGGCACGACGTTGCCGACGGCCGCCCCGAAGACCCGGGGAAGATCGGCCGGGGTCGCGCCCTGGGCACCGATGCCGGGGGCGAGGAGCGGGCCGTTGACGGACAGGTCGTACGAGGACAGGTCGCCGAGCGTGGCACCGACGACCGCGCCGAAGGAGCCCAGCGGCTCCTCCCCCGCGTTCTCGGCCGCCAGGTGGGCCAGCACGGTCGCTCCGACGGTCCGGCCGTCGGCGCGGACCGCGTGCTGCACCTCGCCGCCCTCCGGGTTCGAGGTCAGCGCCAGCACGAAGAGGCCGGTCCCGCTCTCCCGGGCGAGCGCGACGGCGGGGCTCAGCGAGCCGTAGCCGAGGTACGGCGAGACGGTCAGGGCGTCGGAGAACAGCGGGGCGCCGGGGCGGAGGAACGCCTCCGCGTAGGCGGCCATGGTCGAGCCGATGTCGCCGCGCTTGGCGTCCATCACGACCAGGGCGCCGGCCGCGCGCGCCTCCTGGACCGACTTCTCCAGGACGGCGAGGCCGCGCGAGCCGAACCGCTCGAAGAAGGCGCTCTGCGGCTTCAGGACGGCCACCCGGTCGGCCATGGCCTCGACGACCGTGCGACTGAACCGCTCCAGCCCGGCGACGTCGTCGTCCAGGCCCCACTCGGCGAGCAGGGAGGCGTGCGGGTCGATGCCGACGCACAGCGGGCCGCGCTCGTCCATGGCGCGGCGCAGCCGGGCGCCGAAGGGCTCCAGCGGGCTCATGCGTTCTTCCTCACGTCGGCGCCGACCGCGTCGGCGAGGGTGGCGTACGGGCTGGTGCGCAGGCGGGCCGCGAGGCCCTTGTGGATGGCGCGGCACCAGAAGGGGCCCTCGTAGACGAAGGCGCTGTAGCCCTGGACCAGCGTGGCGCCGGCCAGGATGCGCTGCCAGGCGTCCTCGGCGGTCTCGATGCCGCCGACGCCCACCAGGGTGATCCGGTCGCCCACGCGCGCGTACAGGCGGCGCAGGACCTCCAGGGAGCGCTCCTTGAGGGGGGCGCCGGACAGGCCGCCGGTCTCCTGGACCAGCGCGGCGGGGGACCGCAGGCCGAGGCCGTCGCGCGCGATGGTGGTGTTGGTGGCGATGATGCCGTCCAGGCCCAGCTCGACGGCGAGGTCGGCGACGGCGTCGATGTCCTCGTCGGCGAGGTCGGGGGCGATCTTCACCAGCAGCGGGACGCGCCGGTTGGCGACCGTGCGGTCGGCGGCCTCGCGCACGGCGGTGAGCAGCGGACGCAGGTGGTCCACCGCCTGGAGGTCGCGCAGGCCGGGCGTGTTCGGCGAGGAGACGTTGACGACCAGGTAGTCCGCGTACGGCGCGAGGCGCTCGGCCGACTTCACGTAGTCGGCGACGGCTTCCGCCTCCGGGACGGCCTTGGTCTTGCCGATGTTGACGCCGACCACGGTCCTGAAGACCGGCTCGCGGGTGGCCAGGCGGGCCGCCACGGCCAGGGAGCCGTCGTTGTTGAAGCCCATGCGGTTGATCAGCGCGCGGTCCGCCACGAGCCGGAACAGCCGCTTCTTGGGGTTGCCGGGCTGCGGCTCGCCCGTCACCGTGCCGATCTCGACGTGGTCGAAGCCCAGCATCGACATCCCGTCGATGGCCACCGCGTTCTTGTCGAATCCGGCCGCGAGCCCGAACGGGCCGTGCATGCGCAGCCCGAACGCCTCCGTGCGCAGCTCCTTGTGGCGGGGCGCGAGGGCGGCGGCGGCGAAGGTGCGCAGCACCGGGATGCGGGCGGTCAGGCGGATCCAGCGGAAGGCCAGGTGGTGGGCCTGCTCCGGGTCCATCCGGCGGAAGACCAGACGGAAGAAAAGCTTGTACATGTACGTGTCCTCTGGAGGCTTCAGGGAGCCCTCATGAAGAGGGGGACACCGTTTCCGGTGTCCCCCTCGGGGCTGCTAGTCGCGGGCCGCGGTCAGGTGTTCCGCGTGTTCCTGGAGCGAGCGGACGCCCACGTCACCGTGGTTGAGGGCGTCGATGCCCTGGACGGCCGCCGCAAGGGCCTGGACGGTCGTCAGGCACGGCACGGACCGGGCCACGGCCGCCGTGCGGATGTCGTAGCCGTCGAGGCGGCCACCGGTGCCGTACGGGGTGTTGACGATGAGGTCGACCTCGCCGTCGTGGATGAGCTGGACGATGGTCTTCTCGCCGTTCGGGCCGGTGCCCTCGGACTGCTTGCGCACGACCGTGGCGTTGATGCCGTTGCGCTTGAGGACCTCGGCGGTGCCGGAGGTGGCGAGCAGCTCGAAGCCGTGCGCGACCAGCTCGCGCGCCGGGAAGATCATCGAGCGCTTGTCGCGGTTGGCGACCGAGATGAACGCGCGGCCCTTGGTGGGCAGCGGGCCGTAGGCACCGGCCTGCGACTTGGCGTACGCCGTGCCGAAGACCGAGTCGATGCCCATGACCTCGCCGGTGGAGCGCATCTCCGGGCCGAGGACGGTGTCCACGCCGCGGCCGTGGATGTCGCGGAACCGCGACCACGGCATGACGGCCTCCTTGACGGAGATCGGCGCGTCCAGCGGCAGCTCGCCGCCGTCGCCGTTCTTCGGCAGCAGGCCCTCGGCGCGCAGCTCGGCGATGGTCGCGCCCAGGGAGATCCGGGCGGCGGCCTTCGCCAGCGGCACGGCGGTCGCCTTGGAGGTGAAGGGGACCGTGCGGGACGCGCGCGGGTTGGCCTCCAGGACGTAGAGGATGTCGCCGGCCATCGCGAACTGGATGTTGATCAGGCCGCGCACGCCGACGCCCTTGGCGATGGCCTCGGTGGAGGCACGCAGGCGCTTGATGTCGAAGCCGCCGAGGGTGATCGGGGGCAGGGCGCACGCCGAGTCGCCGGAGTGGATGCCGGCCTCCTCGATGTGCTCCATGACGCCGCCGAGGTACAGCTCCTCGCCGTCGTAGAGGGCGTCGACGTCGATCTCGATGGCGTCGTCCAGGAAGCGGTCGACGAGGACCGGCCGGGAGGGGCTGATCTCGGTGGACTCGGCGATGTAGGAGGCGAGGCGGGTCTCGTCGTAGACGATCTCCATGCCGCGCCCGCCGAGGACGTAGGACGGCCGGACCAGGACCGGGTAGCCGATCTCGTCGGCGATGGCCTTGGCCTCCGCGAAGGTGGTGGCCGTGCCGTGCTTCGGCGCCGGCAGGCCCGCCTCCGCGAGGACGCGGCCGAAGGCGCCGCGGTCCTCGGCCGCGTGGATGGCCTCCGGGGAGGTGCCGACGATCGGCACGCCGTTGTCCTTCAGGGCCTGCGACAGGCCGAGCGGGGTCTGGCCGCCGAGCTGGACGATGACGCCCGCGATCGGGCCGGCCTGCTGCTCCGCGTGGACGATCTCCAGCACGTCCTCCAGCGTCAGCGGCTCGAAGTAGAGGCGGTCGGAGGTGTCGTAGTCCGTGGAGACGGTCTCCGGGTTGCAGTTGACCATCACGGTCTCGTACCCGGCGTCGGACAGCGCGAAGGAGGCGTGGACGCAGGAGTAGTCGAACTCGATGCCCTGGCCGATGCGGTTGGGGCCGGAGCCCAGGATGATCACCGCGGGCTTCTCGCGCGGCGCCACCTCGGTCTCCTCGTCGTAGGAGGAGTAGAAGTACGGCGTCTTCGCGGCGAACTCGGCGGCGCAGGTGTCGACCGTCTTGTAGACCGGGCGGACGCCGAGGGCGTGCCGGACCTCGCGGACGACGTCCTCGCGCAGACCGCGGATCTCGGCGATCTGCTGGTCGGAGAAGCCGTGCCGCTTGGCCTCGGCGAGCAGCTCGCGGGTCAGCTCGGGGGCCTCGGCCAGCTCGTCGGCGATCTCCTTGATCAGGAAGAGCTGGTCCACGAACCAGGGGTCGATCTTCGTGTACTCGAAGACCTCCTCGGGGGTGGCGCCCGCGCGGATGGCCTGCATGACCGTGTTGATCCGGCCGTCGGTGGGCCGTACGGCCTCCCGCAGCAGGGTCTCCTTGTCGCCGGGCTCGCCGGTGAAGGCGAACTGGCTGCCCTTCTTCTCCAGGGAGCGCAGCGCCTTCTGGAAGGCCTCGGGGAAGTTGCGGCCGATGGCCATGGCCTCGCCGACCGACTTCATGGTCGTGGTCAGCGTGGAGTCGGCCTGGGGGAACTTCTCGAAGGCGAACCGGGGGGCCTTGACGACCACGTAGTCGAGCGTGGGCTCGAAGGAGGCCGGGGTCTCCTGCGTGATGTCGTTCGGGATCTCGTCCAGGGTGTAGCCGACGGCCAGCTTGGCGGCGATCTTGGCGATCGGGAAGCCGGTCGCCTTGGAGGCGAGCGCCGAGGAACGCGACACGCGCGGGTTCATCTCGATGACGATCACGCGGCCGTCCTCGGGGTTCACCGCGAACTGGATGTTGCAGCCGCCGGTGTCGACGCCGACCTCGCGGATGACGGCGATGCCGATGTCCCGCAGGATCTGATACTCGCGGTCGGTCAGCGTCATCGCGGGCGCCACGGTGATGGAGTCACCGGTGTGCACGCCCATGGGGTCGAAGTTCTCGATGGAGCAGACGACCACGACGTTGTCGTTCTTGTCGCGCATCAGCTCCAGCTCGTACTCCTTCCAGCCGAGGATGGACTCCTCCAGGAGCACCTCGGTGGTCGGGGAGAGCGTGAGGCCCTGGCCGGCGATGCGGCGCAGCTCCTCCTCGTCGTGCGCGAAGCCGGAGCCGGCGCCGCCCATGGTGAAGGACGGGCGGACGACGACCGGGTAGCCGCCGAGGGTCTCGACGCCCTTGAGGACGTCGTCCATCGAGTGGCAGATGACCGAGCGGGCGGACTCGCCGTGCCCGATCTTGCGGCGGACCTCCTCCACGACCTCCTTGAACTGGTCGCGGTCCTCGCCCTTGTGGATCGCCTCGGGCTTGGCGCCGATCAGCTCGACGCCGTACTTCTCCAGGACACCGTTCTCGTGCAGCGAGATGGCGGTGTTCAGGGCCGTCTGGCCGCCCAGGGTGGGCAGCAGGGCGTCGGGGCGCTCCTTGGCGATGATCTTCTCGACGAACTCGGGCGTGATCGGCTCGACGTAGGTGGCGTCGGCGATCTCCGGGTCGGTCATGATCGTCGCCGGGTTGGAGTTGACGAGGATGACGCGCAGGCCTTCGGCCTTGAGCACGCGGCACGCCTGGGTGCCGGAGTAGTCGAACTCGGCGGCCTGGCCGATGACGATCGGGCCGGAGCCGATGACCAGGACGGACTGGATATCGGTGCGCTTAGGCACGCTGGCCCTCCATCAGGGAGACGAAGCGGTCGAAGAGGTAGGCGGCGTCGTGCGGGCCGGCCGCCGCTTCGGGGTGGTACTGGACGGAGAAGGCGGGCTGGTCGAGCAGCTGGAGCCCCTCCACGACGTCGTCGTTGAGGCAGACGTGCGAGACCTCGGCGCGGCCGAACTTGGTCTCGCTGACCTTGTCGAGCGGCGCGTCCACGGCGAAGCCGTGGTTGTGCGCGGTGACCTCGACCTTCCCGGTCGTACGGTCCTGGACCGGCTGGTTGATGCCCCGGTGGCCGTACTTCAGCTTGTAGGTGCCGAAGCCGAGGGCGCGGCCGAGGATCTGGTTGCCGAAGCAGATGCCGAACAGGGGCGTCTTCCGCTCCAGGACGGCGGTCATCAGCGCGACCGGGCCGTCGGCGGTCGCCGGGTCGCCGGGGCCGTTGGAGAAGAACACGCCGTCCGGGTTGACGGCGTAGACGTCGTCGGCGGTGGCGGTGGCGGGCAGGACGTGCACCTCGATGCCGCGCTCGGCCATGCGGTGCGGGGTCATGCCCTTGATGCCGAGGTCGATGGCGGCGACCGTGAACCGCTTCTCGCCGACGGCCGGGACGACGTACGCCTCCTTGGTCGCGACCTCCTCGTACAGGCTCGCGCCCTTCATGTGCGGCTGGGCCTGTACGCGCTGAAGCAGCTCCGCCTCCGCGGCGATCGCCTCGCCGGAGAAGATGCCGGCGCGCATGGAGCCGCGCTCGCGCAGGTGGCGGGTGAGGGCCCGGGTGTCGATGCCGGAGATGCCGACCACGCCCTGCCGCTCCAGCTCGTCGTCCAGGGAGCGCTTGGCACGCCAGTTGGACGGCACGCGCGCGGGGTCGCGCACCACGTAGCCCGAGACCCAGATGCGGCTCGACTCGTCGTCCTCGTCGTTCCAGCCGGTGTTGCCGATCTGGGGGGCGGTCGCGACGACGATCTGGCGGTCGTACGAGGGGTCGGTGAGGGTCTCCTGGTAGCCGGTCATGCCGGTGGAGAACACGGCCTCGCCGAAGGTCTCCCCCACGGCCCCGTAGGCGCGGCCGCGGAAGATGCGGCCGTCCTCCAGGACGAGTACGGCGGGAGCGTTCGCGGCTCCCCTGGTGGAGGTCGTCATCGTGCGCCTTCCGTGTCGTTGATCATCTGGTTCAGGGTGTCGACCCACTCGGTGTGCTCGGCCGCGTGGTCGGAGCGGAAGCCCGAGTCGATCAGCTTGTCGCCGAGTGCCCAGGTCACCACCAGCAGTCCGCCCTCGGTGAGGACCTTGCCGGCGATGCCCTTGTCCAGCCGGGCCCCGCGCAGTGCGGCCGTGGGGACGAAGAAGTCGGTCGCCCCGGGGCGCTCGACCTCCAGGCCCGCGTCGGTCAGGGTGAGCTCGGCCCGGCTGCGGGTGCCCAGGCCGTGGGCCACGATGCGGTCCAGCCACTGCCCGGCGGTGGTGGAGCCGTGGTAGCGGCCGCTCATGCTCAGTCTGGCCGGGCCGGTCTTCTCCGGCGCGGCAGGCAGCTCGGGCAGGTCGCTCTGCAGGGTGCCGCGCCACTTCCAGCCCTCGCGCATCAGCCAGTAGACGAGCGCGATGAACAGGACCAGTCCGACGAGCCAGCCGATGCGGGCCGGCCAGTCGGTGACGTCGGCCGACCGCTTGGCCTCGGCCAGCAGGATTACAGGTGTCACGTGAGCTTCCCGTCGACGAGCGTGGCCTTGCCCCGCAGCCACGTGTGCGTCACACGGCCCGGCAGCTCGCGTCCCGCGTAGGGGGTGTTGCGGCTGCGCGAGGCGAAGCCCGCGGGGTCCACCCGGCCACGGTATTCCGTGTCGACCAGGGTGAGGTTGGCGGGCTCACCAGCCGAGACGGGACGGCCGTGGCCGCTGGCCTGTCCGATCTGCGCGGGCTTGAAGGACATGCGGTCGGCGACGCCGGCCCAGTCCAGCAGGCCCGTGTCGACCATCGTCTCCTGGACCACTGACAACGCGGTCTCCAGACCGACCATGCCCATGGCGGCGGCGGCCCACTCGCAGTCCTTGTCCTCGTGCGGGTGCGGAGCGTGGTCGGTGGCGACGATGTCGATCGTGCCGTCGGCGAGCGCCTCCCGCAGGGCCAGCACGTCGCGCTCGGTGCGCAGCGGCGGGTTGACCTTGTAGACCGGGTTGTACGTGCGCACCAGCTCGTCGGTGAGGAGCAGGTGGTGCGGGGTCACCTCGGCGGTCACCTGGATGCCGCGGGACTTGGCCCAGCGGACGATCTCGACGGAGCCGGCGGTCGACAGGTGGCAGATGTGGACGCGGGAGCCGACGTGGTCGGCGAGGAGGACGTCGCGGGCGATGATCGACTCCTCGGCGACGGCCGGCCAGCCGCCCAGGCCCAGCTCGGCGGAGACGACGCCCTCGTTCATCTGCGCGCCCTCGGTGAGCCGCGGCTCCTGCGCGTGCTGGGCGACGACACCGCCGAAGGCCTTCACGTACTCCAGCGCGCGGCGCATGATCACGGCGTCGTCCACGCACTTGCCGTCGTCGGAGAAGACGGTGACGCCGGCGGCGCTCTCGTGCATGGCGCCCAGCTCGGCGAGCTTCTTGCCCTCCAGGCCGACGGTGACGGCGCCGATGGGCTGGACGTCGCAGTAGCCGTGCTCCTGGCCCAGCCGCCAGACCTGCTCGACCACGCCGGCGGTGTCGGCGACCGGGAAGGTGTTGGCCATGGCGAACACGGCCGTGTAGCCGCCGCTCGCCGCCGCGCGGGTGCCGGTGAGAACGGTCTCGGAGTCCTCGCGTCCCGGCTCGCGCAGGTGGGTGTGCAGGTCGACCAGGCCCGGCAGCAGCACCTTGCCGTCGGCCTCGACGACCTGGGCGCCCTCGGCGCTCAGGCCGGCGCCGACCTGCGCGATGGTCTCGCCGTCGATCAGGACGTCCTGCGGCGCGCCGCCGAGCACCTTCGCACCACGGATCAGGATTGCGCTCATGGGTCTTACTTCTCCTCAGTGCGGGTCTGGGCGGGCTCGTTGCCGCCGAGCAGCAGGTACAGGACGGCCATCCGGATGGAGACGCCGTTGGCGACCTGCTCGACGGCGGTGCAGCGGTCGGAGTCGGCGACCTCGGCGGTGATCTCCATGCCGCGCACCATGGGACCGGGGTGCATCACGATGGCGTGCTCGGGCAGCTTGGCCATGCGGTCGCCGTCGAGGCCGTAGCGCCGCGAGTACTCGCGCTCGGTCGGGAAGAAGGCGGCGTTCATGCGCTCGCGCTGGACACGGAGCATCATCACGGCGTCGCACTTGGGCAGCGTGCTGTCGAGGTCGTACGACACCTCGCACGGCCAGGTCTCGACGCCGACCGGCACCAGGGTGGGCGGGGCGACCAGGGTGACCTCGGCGCCGAGGGTGTGCAGCAGGTCGACGTTGGAGCGGGCGACCCGGCTGTGCAGGACGTCGCCGACGATGGTGATCCGCTTGCCGGACAGGTCCTGGCCGAGTCCGGCGTCGCGGCCGATGAGCCGGCGGCGCATGGTGAAGGCGTCGAGCAGGGCCTGCGTGGGGTGCTGGTGGGTGCCGTCGCCGGCGTTGATGACGGCCGCGTCGATCCAGCCGGAGTTGGCCAGGCGGTACGGGGCTCCGGAGGCGCCGTGCCGGATGACCACGGCGTCGACGCCCATGGCCTCCAGGGTCTGCGCGGTGTCCTTCAGGGACTCGCCCTTGGAGACGCTGGATCCCTTGGCGGAGAAGTTGATGACGTCCGCGGACAGGCGCTTCTCCGCGGCCTCGAAGGAGATCCGGGTCCGCGTGGAGTCCTCGAAGAAGAGGTTGACCACGGTGCGGCCGCGCAGGGTCGGCAGCTTCTTGATGGGCCGGTCGGCGACTCGGGCCATCTCCTCGGCGGTGTCGAGGATGTGGACGGCGTCGTCGCGGGTGAGGTCGGCGGCCGAGATGAGATGACGCTGCATCTGTCAGGCTCCGTAAGGCAGTTCATTCGGGAGATTTCGGGCAGGCAGGCGCGTGTGCACGGCACGCCGGGGCGGCCGTGGGCCCGGCTTGCTACTGAGCGGCCGGCTTCACACCGAGCAGCACGGTGTCGCGACCGTCCTCCTCGGCGAGCTGGACCTTGACCGTCTCCCGCAGCGACGTGGGGAGGTTCTTGCCGACGTAGTCGGCACGGATGGGCAGTTCGCGGTGGCCGCGGTCGACCAGGACCGCGAGCTGCACCGCGCGGGGGCGCCCGATGTCGTTCAGGGCGTCGAGGGCGGCGCGGATGGTGCGCCCGGAGAAGAGCACGTCGTCGACGAGGACGACCAGCCGGCCGTCGATGCCGTCACCGGGGATCTCGGTGCGCGCCAGCGCGCGCGGCGGGTGCATGCGCAGGTCGTCGCGGTACATGGTGATGTCGAGCGAGCCGACCGGGACCGCGCGGTCGGTGATCTGCTCCAGCTTGGCGGCGAGCCGCTGGGCGAGGAAGACGCCGCGGGTCGGGATGCCGAGGAGCACCACGTCGTCGGCGCCCTTGGCGCGCTCGACGATCTCGTGGGCGATACGGGTGAGCACCCGTGCGATGTCGGGGCCCTCGAGAACGGGCCGCGCATCGGACGCTTGCGTGTGCGCAGGCGTGACGTGCTTGTCCATACGAAACGGACCTCCTTCTCCGCCTCACGGGACGGACCTTAAAGGACGTCGGAATTGCGCCATCCACCGTAGCAGGTCACCTGACCGGCCTCGGCCGGCCCCCTGTCACCCGCTTGGCCTAATCGGCCGCCACTACCACGGAAGAGTCGGTGTGGACCATTCGGCTTGACGCACCAGAGTCACGCTGCGTAACCTCACAGTGAGTTACCAGCCGCGCGGCGGGAAAACAGCCGGCCGCGTCGACACAGTGTCCGGGGAGCTATATGTCCAGCGAATACGCCAAACAGCTCGGGGCCAAGCTCCGGGCCATCCGCACCCAGCAGGGCCTTTCCCTCCACGGTGTCGAGGAGAAGTCCCAGGGTCGCTGGAAGGCCGTGGTGGTCGGGTCGTACGAGCGCGGCGACCGCGCCGTGACCGTGCAGCGCCTGGCCGAGCTGGCCGATTTCTATGGCGTCCCGGTGCAGGAGCTCCTGCCGGGCACCACGCCGGGCGGCGCCGCCGAGCCGCCGCCGAAGCTGGTCCTGGACCTGGAGCGGCTGGCCACCGTGCCGGCCGAGAAGGCGGGCCCCCTGCAGCGCTACGCGGCGACGATCCAGTCCCAGCGCGGTGACTACAACGGCAAGGTGCTCTCCATCCGCCAGGACGACCTGCGCACACTGGCCGTCATCTACGACCAGTCCCCCTCGGTCCTCACCGAGCAGCTGATCAGCTGGGGCGTCCTGGACGCGGACGCGCGCCGCGCGGTGGCCACGCACGAAGAGGCGTAACCGCTCCCACAGGCCTCAGCAGAAACGTGCCGCCGGGGGGGGGGGGGCACCGAGGGTGTGGGCCCCCCCCCCGGCGGGT
>NZ_JBEXKG010000176.1:0-14514 GCF_040609555.1 Streptomyces sp. NPDC004658 | reverse complement strand
GGCGGGCGGCAGCCGCCCGGGGCGTGGCCCCGGCTACGGCGCGTTCAGCGGCTCTCCAGGCGCAGGTGCAGGTCCCGCTCCTGGTCGCCGGAGGCCGTGCAGGTCTCCCGCACGGTGAACATCGAGTCCAGGGTGTGGCGGAACCGCTCCACCGCCCAGTAGCTGCCCTGCACGTCCGCCTGGACGGGCGAGTCGAGATGGACCGGCGGGCAGCCCCCGCCGCGGGCGTCCGCGACGTCGTAGGTGCCGAGCCATACCATCGGACGGGTCTCGTGGAGCTGCTGCGGTACCTCTTCCGGAGCCCGGTCGGAGGCGAAGCAGGCGCTGAGCGCCTCGAAGACGAGCCGGGCGTCGTCCTTGGAATAGCCGCTGATCTCCACCGAGACGGTTTCCGGATGCGACCGCTCCGTGTCTGCCATGATCGCTCCTTTCGTGGCCGCGCTGCGGTGGAACGGGGTACCCCGCCGAACCGCATCCATCCTCAGCAAAGCACCACGGGCCGCCGGGCACACCTCAGCCGCGGGAGAACTTGTACGTCTTGCTGTCCGTCAGCACGCAGAAGCCGGGCGAGACGACGATCACGCGCAGGATGCCGCTGCGGCGGTCGTAGTCGATGCCCTCCGCCTCGAAGGTGCCCGAGCAGGAGCTGCGCAGCGGCAGTTGGCGCAGCGCCGCGACATGGCCGGAGACGTCCGAGGTGCCGTTCGGCGGGGCCGACAGGTCGATCTGGAGGAGCGGCTTGGTGACGCCGAACAGGCTGCCCTCCGGGTCGTCGGAGGAGCACAGCAGGGTGGTCGGCCCGGAGAAGTCGCAGCCCTGGACGTCGCGCACGGCGTGGTCCAGCCGGACGGCGGAGGCCTGCGGGAGGTTCGCCGAGGGGGAGGTGGCCGGGTTGACGCCCGGGGTCGGGAAGACGAGGAGCCGGGTCATCGTGCCCCACTCGCCGGACAGCATCCACTGCCCGTCGGGCGAGATCGCGACCCAGGAGTTGTTCAGCGCCTCGCCCGGTCCGAGCGTGTGGACGTACTCCGACCAGGCGCCGCCGGGCGACTGCACCCGGAACATCTTGGAGTCGCCCGAGTCCCGCTGGTAGGGCTCGACGTAGTGGCCGTCGTAGGAGGCGTCGGGGTCGCCCACGTGGTTCCAGCCGCGGCTGGAGACGCCGAGGGGGATGGTGCCGATGCCGGTGTAGCGGTTGGGGCTGTTCGCCGGGACCTCCACCGAGGTCAGGCCCTGGCTCTCGGTCAGCGGGTCGGCGCGGTCGGAGCCGGTCTCGGTCCAGGTGTCGGCCGCGTGGGCGGGCGCGGGGGCGGCGAGCGACACGACGGCGGCGGTGGCGAGGGTGACGAGTCCGGCGAGAAGGGCGTGACAACGTTGCCGGGCGGACGCGGGCATGGCCGACTCCTCTGACGGGATGGGGGACCCGGGCGAGCGGGCGGGGACACTCGGTCGGCGGACAGTCTGGCGTGGCGTCGTAGTCATGTACAGACCAAGAGAGCAACATGAGCGTGAACTCTCACGGCCCGCGGGACCGCGCTGTACGGTCTCGGCAGGAGGTCCCGCATCGCGCCCACCGCCGGCGTGACCGCTTCGGCGGACGGCCGCGCCGTGGTGAGGGATGGTGGAGGTAGGCGGCGAAGGCGTCGGAGAGTCGGGTGTGAGCGCGGTAGAACAAGGGGAGTCGGCACGGGGGACGGCGTGCCGTGCGAACGGGCGAAGGCGGTGCGTGGCATGAGTGCACCCGAGGCTCCGGCGTCGGAGAGCGGCGAACCGGCGCGTGGGCCGGTGCCCCCGGGCGGTCTGCTCGACGTCCTCGGCGTGGCGTCGGTCGTGCTGGACACCGACGGGCGCATCGTCCTGTGGAGCCCGCAGGCGGAGGAGCTGTTCGGCTACACCGCGCAGGAGGCCCTCGGCCAGTACGCCGCCCGCCTGATGGTGCACGAACGGCACATCCAGCTGGTCGGCAAGCTCTTCGCCGACGTGATGCGCACCGGGCAGAGCTGGGCCGGCGGCTTCCCGGTCCGGCACAAGGACGGCAGCACCCGTCTGGTGGAGTTCCGCAACATGCGGCTGCTGGACGACCAGGGGGACGTGTACGCGCTCGGGCTCGCGGCCGACCAGTCGACCGTACGGCGGCTGGAGCAGGACGTGGCGCTGTCCGAGCGGATGGTGATGCAGTCACCGATCGGCTACGCCGTCCTGGACACCGAGTTGCGGTTCGCCTCGGTCAACCCGGCCCTGGAGAAGATGAACGGGGTGCCGGCGGCCGGGCACGTGGGCCGGACGCTGCGCGAGGTGCTGCCGCTGCTGGACACCGAGTCCCTGGAGGCCGCCGCCCGGCGGGTGCTGGAGACGGGGGTGCCGGTGATCGACGCCACGCTCGTCGGCCGCACCCCCGCCGACCCGGACACCGACCACACCTGGGCGCACTCGCTGTACCGGCTGGAGGACGCCATGGGCAACGTGCTCGGGGTGGCGGTCTCGATGACCGACATCACCGAGCAGCACCGGGCCTCGGTGGAGCGGGAGGCCGCGCGGCGCCGGCTCGCGGTCATCGCGGACGCCTCCGCCCGGATCGGTACGACGCTGGAACTGGAGCGCACCGCCTGCGAGCTGGCCGACGTCGCCGTGCCGGAACTGGCGGACGTGGCGGCCGTGGATCTGCTGGAGGCGGTGGTCGAGGGCCGGCCCAGCACCCTGGGTCCCGCGCAGGCGGCGGTGATCCGGGCCCTCGCGGTCCGTCCGGCGGAGGGCTCGGAGGCGGTGCTGGCGGCCGACCCGCCCGGCCAGATCGCCCGGTACGCGCCCGATCGCCTGGTCACCGAATGCGTGCGCACCGGCGAGGCGGTCCTGGTGCCGCAGGTGAAGGACGAGGACCTGCCCCGCATCGCCCGCTCCCCCGAGGCGGCCGTGCTGCTGGGCCGGGCCGGCCTGCACTCGTATCTCGCGGTGCCGCTGATCGCGCGGGGCGAGGTGCTGGGCGCGCTCGACCTCAAACGCACCCGCAACCCGGCGCCCTTCGACGAGGACGACCTCCTGCTGGCGCGCGAGCTGGCCTCCCGCGCGGCCGTGCAGATCGACAACGCGCGCTGGTACCAGAACGCCCGCAACACCGCGCTGACCCTGCAACGCAGCCTGCTGCCCACCCATCCGCCGGTCACCACGGGCCTGGAGGTGGCCTCCCGCTACCAGCCGGCGGGTGCCACCAGCGAGGTCGGCGGGGACTGGTTCGACGTGATCCCGCTGGAGGGGGGCAAGACCGCGCTCGTCGTCGGCGACGTGATGGGCAGCGGCATCAGCGCCGCCGCGACGATGGGCCGGCTGCGCACCGCGACGACGACCCTGGCCGCCCTCGACCTCGACCCGGCCCGGCTGCTGGAGCACCTGGACAAGACGACCTCGGCCCTGAACCACTCGATCGCTACCTGCGTGTACGCCGTCCACGACCCGCACCTGCGGCAGTGCCGGATCGCCAACGCCGGCCATCTGCCGCCGGCCCGGGTACGGCCCGGCCACCCGGCGGAACTGCTCGACCTGCCCACCGGGGTGCCGCTGGGGGTGGGCGGGGTCGGCTTCTCCACCGTCACGGTCGACTTCGAGCCCGGCGACGAGCTGGTGTTCTACACCGACGGACTGGTGGAGACCCGCCGGCACTCGCTGGACGAGCGCCTGGCCTCCCTGCTGTCCCTGCTCGACGACCCGGCCCGCCCGCTGGAGGAGGCCTGCGACCTCCTGCTGCGCACGCTGCACCACCCGGACAACCACGACGACGTGGCCCTGCTCATCGCCCGGGCGCAGGAGCTGCCGTAGGGCCGGACCCTTCCGCCGAGGGCCGTACGCCGATCACCACGTGCGCGTACAGGTCCTCGTTCACCGCCAGACGGGTCGTCAGGCCGGCGGTCTCGAAGACCCGTACGGCGGCCGCCGCCTGGCGTTCGCTGGTCTCGGTGAGCAGGCAGCCGCCGGGGGCGAGCCACGCGGGGGCCCCGGCGGCCACCCGGCGCAGCACTTCGAGCCCGTCCGCTCCGCCGTCCAGCGCGACCAGCGGCTCGTGCTCGCGGGCCTCGGCCGGCAGCAGGGGCACCTCGGCGGTGGGCACGTAGGGCACGTTGGCGGTCAGGACATCCACCCGGCCGCGCAGTCCGGCGGGCAGGGCGTCGTACAGGTCGCCCTGATACGCCCGGCCGCCGAAGGGCGCCAGGTTGCGGCGGGCACAGCGCACGGCGGCCGGGTCGATGTCGGCGGCGTGCACCTCCGCACCGTCCAGGGCTGCGGCGAGGGCCGCGCCGAGCGCACCGGAACCGCAGCACAGGTCCACGACGACGGCCGCGTCCGGCGCGGCGGCCAGCGCCTGGTCGACCAGGAACTCGGTACGGCGGCGCGGCACGAACACCCCTGGCTCCAGGGTGACGCGCAGCCCGTGGAACCCGGCCCAGCCGAGGACCTGTTCGAGCGGGAGGCCGGCGGCGCGCCGGTCCACCATGCCGGCCGCCTCCTCGGGAGTGCGGGCGGTGGCGAGGATCAACTCGGCCTCGTCCTCGGCGAAGACGCACCCGGCGGCGCGCAACGCGGAGACGACGGCGGTCGGGGAGAACGGTACGGGAGTGGGCATGGAAGCCGGGAGCCTTTCGGGAGCGCGAAGCTTCAGGGCGCTCCCGCGGTCACCGGTACCGGCGTACCGCGCGGTCGCGAGGAGAGAGCACCCTGGCCGACACAGCGGTAATGGGTCTCACCTCCTCGTCGTCGAAGCCGCGGACGTCCGCGGCCGGACGGCCACCTTACCCCACCGCCCCCGACGGGCCCCCGGGGACGCCGGGTTCAGACGCCGACCGTCTCCTCGACCTCTTCCTCGACCTCATCCTCGGCCTCGCGGGGCTCGGACGCGGCGGGGGCCGCCTCGGGACCGGCGGCTTCGCGGCGGGCGGCGCGGGTGCGCTCGTACAGGGCCGCCACCGCGGTCACCAGGACACCGGCCAGCAGCCAGGCCACCAGGGTCCACACGGTGCGGGCGAGGCCGTCGCCGTCGAAGTAGAGCAGGCTGCGGGCGCCCTCGACGAGGCCGGCGCCGTTCCAGAAGGCGTGCAGGGCGCCGAAGAAGCCGTTCTGCAGCTCGGGCCGGAACAGGCCGCCGGAGCTGGTGAAGTTGAGCATCACGAACAGCACCATCATGGTGAGCGTGGTCCACCGCTTCAGGAACGTGTGCAGACCGACGCCGATGAGGAGGATGCCCGCCGAGTACAGCGAGGCCATGCCCCACAGGCCGGCGAGGTCGTGGTGGGCGAGGTGGAACACCGGCCCGGCGAGCAGCGCGCCGATGCCGCCGACCACGGCGGCGACGCCGAGCGCGAGCAGCGCCCGGACCCGCATCGCGAGGGCGGCACCCGCGGCGCCGAGCGCGGCGACCGAGGCGTACGAGCCGATGCTGACCGCGACGAGCAGGAAGAACAGGCCCTGGCCGGTGGGGTCGTCGGCGACCGGGGCGGCCACGTCGGTGACCTTCAGCGGGACGCCCTCCCGGGCGGCGACCGGTGTGAAGACCTTCTCCACGGCCGTGGCCCCCGTGTCGGACGCGGCGGTCGCCACCAGCAGCTCGGGCGCCCTGGCGCTCGGCACGTAGGCGCCGGTCACATCGCGGGACGTGAGCAGGTGGACGGCGTCGGCCCGGGTGGCGACCGTGCGGACGTCGAGCTTGTCCCCCGCGGTGTCCTTGACCGTCTGCGCGAAGACCTTCGCCTTCGGGGTGGTGCCGACGACGGCGACCGGCAGGTGGTGCGGCTCCGGGGTGACGAACGCCCCCATGTACGCGAGCCCCATGCCGATGCACATCAGCAGCGGGGTGATCAGGTGCGTGAGCACATGGCGCAGTGCCGGTGACCTCATCGCGGGCGACCCTCCAAAGGTTGGCTTATACAACTTTCAGTTCAAGTTGTACTATACAACTACAACGCCGGAGGAGGTATTCCCGTGAGCGCAGCGGAGTCGGCCGTCGAGACGATCCAGCGCGAGATGACCATCTTCGCCCGCCGGGCCCGTGCCTCGGCGGGCCGCATGCACCCCGAGCTGTCCCTGGTGTCGTACACCCTGCTCGGCCACCTGGAGGAGCGCGGCGGCTGTCGGGCGACCGACCTGGCGGCCCACTACGCCCTGGACAAGTCCACGGTGAGCCGCCAGGTGGCCGCGCTGGAGCGGGCCGGGCTGATCGAGCGCCGGCTGGACCCGGAGGACCACCGGGTCCAGGTGCTGCACCTGACGGAGGCCGGCCAGGAGATCCTGGCCCAGGTCACCCGCAGCCGCCGGGCCGCGTTCCGGGAACGGCTCGCGAACTGGCCGGAGGAGGACCTGGTGCGCTTCGCGGCCTACCTGGAGCGGTACAACGCGGGCCCGGCCGAAGCCGGCTCGGACTGAGACGGCGGCCGGGCCGCGGGGCAGTGGCGCCGGGTCACGGCACCGGTACCGCCGCTCGGTCCTCGGCCGGCCGCTGCGGAGCCCGCGCCGCGAGGAACGCCGTACGGCGGCGCAACCGGAAGCCGAGGGACTCGTACAGCCGGATGGCGTTCGTGTTCTCGGCACTCGTGTGCAGGAACGGCGTCTCCCCGCGCTCCCGGATGCCGTGCGCGACCGCGAGGATCAGGCGGGTGGCCAGGCCCTCCCCGCGGAACGCGGGGTCGGTGCACACCGCGCTGATCTCGGTCCACCCCGGCGGATGCAGCCGCTCCCCCGCCATGGCGACCAGCGCACCGTCACGGCGGATGCCCAGGTAGGTGCCGAGCTGCACGGTCCGCGGAAGGAACGGCCCCGGCTGGGTCCGCGCCACCAGGTCCAGCATCTCGGGTACGTCCGCCGGACCGAGGCGCACCGCCTCCGGGTCGGGCGCCGCGGCGAGGCCGTCGTCCACGAACTGCACGCCGTCGACCCGGAAGGTGATCTCCCAGCCCTCCGGGAGCTCCCCGCGGAAGCCGGGCAGCGGGACCTCGGCGCCGGGCCCGGCCAGCGCGGCGAGGTCCGCCCAGTCGCGCGCGTCCGGCTCGTCGGGCAGGGCCAGCCAGGGGGAGACGTCGACCGGATAGCGCAGCACCCGGCCGCGCCGCTCAGCGAAGTGGGCGTGCGGGCCGGTCAGGGAGGCGAGCGCCGGGTTGTCGAGGACGTGCGGGACGGCGGTGGCCGGACCGGGGACGCCCTGGCTGCTCACGGCGCTCATCCGGCCACCTCGGTCACGGTCCTGGAGACATGGGCCTGGGGCATCCTCGTTTCCTCACTTCTCTCGTGCTCTCACCGGCGCACCGGAGCCGGCACTGGGCGCCAAGGAGCGGCGCCGGGCGGGTATTCCCGGCCCCGGACAGAGTTCATACGGCTGCAATGACAAGCGATGAGCCGCGATGACAGGCGACGCGGTCCCCTGCGGCAGCCGGTACCGGAGCCGTCGGCCGCAGGCCGGAGCATCCCGGCCGACCCCGTACGGTTGAACCATGAACGTCACGCGAGGCTTCACGGGTCGCCCGCGCGTCCACAACCCGGGGCTGCCGCCCGGGCAGTACGACGCGCGCGGCGACTGGCCCGTCCTGTCCGCCGAGGTCACCCCGGACCTCGCCCCCACCGACTGGTCCTTCCGCATCGACGGCCTCGTCGAGCGCCCGCACACCTGGGACTGGGACGCGGCGCACGCGTTGCCGGCGTCGGCGTACGACGGTGACATCCACTGTGTGACCGGCTGGTCGAAGTTCGGCGTGCGGTTCGGCGGCGTCTCGCTGGACGCCTTCTTCGCTGTGGTGCGCCCCTATGGGTCCGCCACACATGCCGTCGCCCGCTCGCACACGGGCTACACCGCCAACCTGCCGCTCGCCGACCTCACGGGCGGGCGGGCCTGGATCGTCTGGGAGTACGACGGCGCCCCGCTGCCGCCCGAACACGGCGGCCCGGCGCGGCTGGTGGTCCCTCACCTGTACTTCTGGAAGAGCGCCAAGTGGATCGCGGGCATCACCCTCCTCGACCACGACGAGCCGGGCTTCTGGGAGCGCAACGGCTACCACGCACGCGGCAACCCGTGGGAGGAGCAGCGGTACTCCGGTGACTGAGACGACGACTTCCCCGACGCGGTTCGCGGTGCCGGGGCGCATCGCCGTGAACGAGGGGGCCGCCTCGGTGTGGCGGACGGCCACCCTGACGGAGATCCGGCGCGAGACGCCGCGCGCGGCCACGTTCCGGCTGGCGGTGCCGGGCTGGCCGGGGCATCTGCCGGGCCAGCATCTGCTGCTGCGGCTGACCGCCGCCGACGGCTACGCGGCACAGCGCCACTATTCGATCGCTTCGGCACCGGACGGCTCCGGGCACATCGAGCTGACCCTCGACCGGGTGCCGGACGGCGAGGTCTCCGGCTGGTTCCACACCGTGGCCCGGCCCGGTGACACGGTGGAGGTGCGGGGCCCGCTCAGCGGCTTCTTCGCCTGGCCGGGCGACCGGCCCGCGCTGTTGGTCGGGGCCGGCTCCGGGGTCGTACCGCTGATGTCGATGATCCGGCACCACCGGGCGCGCGGCCTGGACGTCCCGCTGCGGATGCTGGTGTCGGCGCGCAGTCCCGAGGAGCTGATCTACGCGTCCGAGCTGGGCGCGGAGACGACGCCGGTGTTCACGCGGAGCGCTCCGTCCGGGGTGCCGGTGGGACGTATGACGGCCGCACATGTGGCGCCGCTCCTGGCCGAACAGCCCGTCGGTGGGTGGGAGGCCTATGTGTGCGGGTCCAATGGTTTCGCCGAACACGCCTCGCGCCTGCTGGTGGCGGCCGGCCAGCCCGTGGACCGCATCCGGATCGAACGCTTCGGCTGACCGGAGGGCACCGGTCGGACGGCCCGAGGCGGAGCGGGCACGACGACACCGGGCAGGCCGACCGGGAGGCGAGTGGCCGACCGGGACCGCGGGGGCCGCTGATCCAGGGCACGCCGGCCGGCCCCCATGAAGCAGCGGACCCGGAGCACGTCGGCCGAGACCCCGGCGTGCCCGCCCGGGGGCGACCCGTCCCCCCGGATCCGGCGGTTCGGCGGGCACCCCGGCGAGGCGGCGCTCGAGTCGCGCCGGGGAGCACCGCGCGCGATCGTGGGGCGCATGGTGTGTGCCGTGCGCCATATGGGCTGGAACTCGCGGTTCGCGGCATGCGCGAGGTGCGCCGAACGGGGTACGAGACGGGTGTGGACGCTCGTGTCCGGGAGCGGCGGGGGCGGTGGACGGCTCCTCCCGCCCTCCGGCTCCGGCGGTGGCGAGGAGGTGGACATGCGTACCCGGGTGCGCGGCTGGCGCTGGCGGCGCAATCCGCTGCGGCGCCGGTCGGACGTCGTGGAGGCGTGGACGGTGCTGGTGGTCGCCGTCCTGATGTGCGTGGTCGCGCCGCTGGTCGGGGTGGCCGCGGGCCTGCACGCGCACGACCAGGCCCGGGCGCTCGCCGCGGCCCAGCGGGCCGAACGCCATCAGGTCCGTGCCGTGGTGGTCGGTGACACCCCCCAGCGGCTCACCGCGTCGCAGAGCGACCACGGGCAGCCCTACCGCGCCGAGGTCCGCTGGACCGAGCCGGGCAAGGGGGTCCGGACGGCGTGGGCCCGGGTGCCGGCGGGGACCCGACCCGGGGAGCCGGTGTCGGTGTGGTTCGACTCCCGGGGCCGTAGCGTCGCGCCGCCCGCAGACGACGTGGCGGTGTGGCAGCACGCCGTCACCGTCGGGCTGTGCGCGGCGGGCGGTACGGCGACCGTCGTCTTCCTCGGGCACGCGATCGGGCGCCGGATCGCCCTGCGCCATCGGCTGGCCGAGTGGGAGCGGGAGTGGGCCCGGACAGGACCCCGGTGGACCCAGCCGCGCACCTGACACCCGGCCGCCGGACGGACGCGGCCGTCCGGTCACCCGATCACTGAGAGCCTCCCGTAGCGTTCTCCCGTTCCGGAGCAAGCGCTTACTCGCCTCTGGGCCAGCCGCGCTGACACCCGCGAGGGGCGACGGGACCCGGGCCGCACCCCCACGACCCTGGCGAGTCATCCGATCACCCACGTACGGTGAGGCGACGCAGTCTCCCTTCACGAAGGCGGTTGTTGATGGCCCTGTTCGACCTGCCCCTCGACGAACTCCGCGCGTACCGCAGCGAGTCCCCGGAGCCGGACGACTTCGACGCCTTCTGGGGCAAGACGCTCCAGGAGGCCCGCGAGCACGAACTGGACGCGCGCTTCGAGCCGGTGGACACCGGACTGGCCACGGTCGAGGTGTACGACGTGACGTTCGCCGGGTTCGGCGGTCACCCGGTGAAGGGCTGGCTGCGCCTTCCGGCCGGGGCCACGGAACCGCTGCCGCTGGTCGTGGAGTTCATCGGCTACGGCGGCGGGCGCGGCCTGCCCCACGAGAACCTGCTGTGGGCGTCGACGGGCCGGGCCCACTTCGCGATGGACACCCGCGGCCAGGGCAGCGCCTGGGGCGGCGGGGGCGGCACGCCGGACCCGGTGGGCGCGGCGCCCGCGTACCCCGGGTTCATGACGCGGGGCGTCGACGCCCCGGAGAACTACTACTACCGCAGAGTGTTCACGGACGCCGTGCGCGCCGTCGAGGCCGCCCGTTCCCACCCTCTGGCGGACGCGGCGCGGACGGCGGTGACCGGCGCCAGTCAGGGCGGCGGCATCGCCCTGGCCGTCGGCGGCCTGGTCCCGGACCTGGTGGCGGTCGCCCCGGACGTGCCGTTCCTGTGCGACTTCCCGCGCGCGACCACCCTGACGGACCGTCATCCGTACCGGGAGATCGGCCTGTTCCTGAAGACGCACCGGGGGCGTTCGGCGGACGTGCTGCGCACGCTGTCCTACTTCGACGGGGTGCACTTCGCCGCCCGGGGCCGGGCGCCGGCGCTGTTCTCGGCGGCCCTGGAGGACCAGACCTGCCCGCCGTCGACCGTGTTCGCGGCGTTCAACGCGTGGGCGCACGAGGACAAGGCGATCGAGGTGTACGACTTCAACGACCACGAAGGCGGCGGCCCCTTCCAGGAGGCGGAGAAGGTCCGCTGGCTGAGGTCGTACGCCTGAGGAAGCCGGTGCCGGCGGCGCCGGTCTTTCCTCCGGTCCGACCAGTCGGTACGTTCGGAGCGCCCGGGCCGCACCGCCGCGGCCCGGCTTCCCGGCGACGACGGAGGCCACATGTCCGCGATGTCCGCGCACGAAGCCCAGGAGCCATGGCAGGCACCGGAGACGGAGACCCGGATCCACGGGTACTGCGATCCGCGGTTCGCAGCGGTACGGGAGGCGTTCGCGGAGAACTTCCGCGCACGCGGGGAACTGGGCGCCGCGGTGGCGGTGACGGTCGCCGGAGAGACGGTGGTGGACCTCTGGGGCGGCTGGGCGGACGCGGCCCGCACCCGGCCCTGGGCACGGGACACCGTGGTGAACGTCTGGTCGACCACCAAGGGGCCCGTGGCCCTGTGCGCGCACATCCTCGCCGACCGGGGGCTGCTCGACCTCGACGCGCCGGTGGCCGCCTACTGGCCGGAGTTCGCCGCCGAGGGCAAGGACAAGGTGCTCGTACGGCACCTGCTGTCGCACCGCGCGGGGCTGTCCGGGCTGCGTGAGCCGCACACCCTGGAGGAGTTGTACGACTGGGAGCTGACCACCGCGCGGCTCGCGGCCATGGCGCCCTGGTGGGAGCCGGGCACCCGGTCGGGCTACCACGCGCTGACCTACGGCTTCCTGGTCGGGGAGGTCGTGCGGCGCGTCTCGGGACTGCGGCCGGGGGCCTTCCTGGAACGGGAGGTGACCGGTCCGCTCGGGCTCGACTTCACGGTGGGCCTGCCGGAGCGGCACTCCGGCCGGGCGGCGGAACTGGTGCATCCGCCGGCCGCGTCGCGCGGTGGACAGGCGGCGGCCTTCAGCCAGTTGGCACCGGCCGCGCTGGCAGCCCTGGCCAACCCCCTCGTCGGGGCGGCGGAGGCGAACAGCCCCGCGTGGCGGGCGGCGGAGATCCCGGCGGCCAACGGCCACGGCACCGCCCGGGCGGTCGCGGCGCTGTACGGCGTGCTCGCCGGGCGCGGCTCGTACGACGGCCGGCGGATCCTGTCGCCGGAGGCGGCCGAGCGGGTGCGCGAAGGTCAGGGCCGCTGCCGTGACCTGGTGCTCGGCGCGGGCTTCGAGGGGGAGACCGAGGTGGGGCTCGGACTGTGGCTGAGCGGGCCCCAGGGGTCGTACGGCCCGAATCCGCGGGCTTTCGGCCACGACGGATTCGGCGGTTCCTGCGGGCTCGCCGACCCGGAGGCGGGGGTGTCGCTGGGCTACGTCATGAACCGGATGGGGCCGCACATCGCCGATGACCCACGGAAGACAGCGCTGGTCGACGCCCTCTACAGCGCCTTGTGAGGAGCGAGCGGCACCGGATGACCGCCGTGCCGCGCGGGTGGATTTCGGTCGAACCGGCAGAACGCTCTTCCGCCGTGGTTTAGACCAATGGTAGTCATGGTCGCGCACCGAACCCGCACGGCTACCTTTTGTCACCGACAGGAGGCGCGGCATGGCCCGCACCACCCCGCACGATCCCCCGTCCAGCGACGACCGGCCCCTGTACGGGCGGATCGCGGCGCTGCTGCTCGACGAACTGCGCGCCGGCACCATCCCGCCCGGCGAACGGCTTCCGGGCGAACGGCACTTGGCCGCGCACTACGGGGTCAGCCGGGAGACCGTCCGCCAGGCGCTGGAGGTGCTGCGCCGCAGCGGCGCGGTCGCCACCGACCGGCGGGGCAGCCACGCGACGCTGCCCGGCCGGCCCGTCGAGACGGGGGAATCGCTCACCTTCCCGGTGGGCGCGCGGCCGGCGGACCCGTACGCGCTCGACCGGGCGACGGTGACCTGGGAGGAGCCGCCGCCGGAGCACGCGCGGGCACTGGGCCTGGCCCTGCACCGGCCGACGCTGGTGCACCGCTACCGGTCGGTGACGCCGGACGGCCGGTCGCTGCGCACGGCGGTGACGTCCTTCTCCACGGTGGCACTGGCGGAGGTGGCGGAGCTGGCCCGCTACCGGGACCGGGCCGACGGGGCCACGCCCGCGCAGTTGCGACGGGCCTACGACTGGATGCGCAAGGCGGGCCTGACCCTGCACCACCGGGACGCCATCACCCAGGTCGGCGCCGCCTCCTCGGTGCGGGTGACCCGGCGCGTGCACGACCAGTACGCGCGCCCGCTGGAGATCACCGACCTGGTGGTGAACGCCGAACGGGACGCCCTGGTCTACGAGTTCACCCTGCCCGCCGCGGGCTGACCGCCGAGAGGGGCCGCGTCGGCGCGCCGGGCCACCACCAGCCGGGCGCGCGGACTGCCGTCGGCCCGCCTGCCGAACCCGGGCAGGACGCCCAGCCCGGCCGTCAGGCCCGCGCGCTCCAGCTCACCCAGCACGGTGCTCAGCCGGAAGGTCCGGTAGTACATGACGAACGGCGGCCGCCACAGCGCGTTGCGTACCCGCATCACCGCGTCGAAGCCGAGCAGCGTCCAGAAGCCGGGCTGTGCCGGGCGGGGCGGCGCGAACACCGGGAAGGCGAAGCGGCCGCCGGGCCGCAGCACCGAGCGGACCTGGGCGAAGAGCCCGGGAAGCTCGCGGGGCAGGAAGTGACCGAACGCCCCGAAGGAGACGACGAGGTCGAAGGCGGCCGTGAACGGCAGGGCCCGGGCGTCGCCGCGCACCCAGGCGACTCCCGGCCCGCCGGCGGCCGGTACCCGCCGGCGGGCGACGTCCAGCATGCCCGCGCTGAAGTCGACCCCGGTGACGCTGCGGCGACACAGTCCGGTCAGCAGCTGCGTTCCGGCGCCGGTGCCGCAGCACAGGTCGAGTCCGTCCCTGAAGGGGCCGAGCGGGGTGAGCGCCTTCGCCACGGAGTCCAGCACGACGTCGGGCGTCCGGAACGGCGTGCGGTCGAACTTCGGCGCGAGCAGGTCGTAGCCGTGCTCGACGGACGACAGCGCCTGCACGGCCAGCTCGCGCAGCGTGGGGCCTTCGGGACCGAACATGGCGTCAGCCTATGACGGCGGCGCCACGGCACGGACGTCCACGGCGACGGCCGGTTCCCGCCCCGGGAACCCCCGCGTGCCGGCCGGCCGCCGCAAGCGGGAGGCCGAGCGGGGGCGTCGTACCGGTGTCCGGCGCTCGGGAGGGCGGTGCCGCGGGTACCGGCAGCCCGCGGGCGGTCGCGGGGCTCCGGCGTCCCGCGCGCCGGACGTCCGCGTCTCGGGGACGGCCGACCGCCGTGCCGCGCTCAGCCGAAGGCGTCGTGGCACAGCCGTGCGATCTCCGCTGAGGTCACGCCGTCCGCCTGGCGGCACAGGTCGCGCATGGGGACGGAAACGGGAGGCCGGGAGACCGGGCGGCGCCGGACCGGTGTCCGGCGCTCCGGGCGGGGGTGCCGCACCGGCGGGGCGGCCGGTGCCACCGCCCGGGGAGGTACCGCCGGTACCGGCCCGCGGCCGGTCACGGCGCTCCGGCGCTGGGCGGCCGACGAGCGGGGCCCGTGACCGGTGCGGACCAGGG
>NZ_JBEXKG010000175.1:0-14547 GCF_040609555.1 Streptomyces sp. NPDC004658 | reverse complement strand
CGACGCGCACCAGCGGGTGGCCGCGGTGGGCGCGATCGTGGTGCTGCTGGCCGTGGTGCTGAGACTGGCCCGGTTCAGCTGCGTGACCATGAAGGCGGGCCGGCAGACAGGTCGGTTCGCCGGTGCGCAGGTCGAAGGACGCCGCGTGCAGCGGGCATTCGACCAGGCAGCCTTCCAGCCACCCCTCGGAGAGGGAGGCGTCCTGGTGGGTGCAGGTGTCGTCGATGGCGTACAACTCGCCGTCCTCGGTGCGGAACACGGCGATCGGCGGCGTGCTCGCGACGCGGACGGACTCACCCTCGGGGAGGTCTTCGAGGCGGCAGACGGGAATCACGGGCCCCCCTCTCGGTCCGGGACACTCGGTCCGGGACCTGCTCGATGCAGGCGTCAGGGATGCTGCCGGGAGCCCGGACCCGTGTCGGTCCGGCCCGGTGAAGCGACGAGTAGGTGACGGAACGTCAGCGGTCCGGGTGGTCCGGCGCCCTTCCGGGATGCCGGGTGGTCCGGCACCCTTCCGGGATCCGGACGCTTCGGTAACATGATGTTTCGCATGGCGCACGATCCAGCGCTATGCGCAACAGAATCCGGGCGGGACGACCGTCGCGTCAAGGGCTTCCCGCAGATGCGGCCCGAACCGGGCCCACAGGTGGTGAGAGTTGAGCCATGACCCGCACGCAGAAGCAGTCCGACCTCAGCGAGGAGACCACGGAGAACCCAGGGACCCCGGAGAGGCAGAGCGGCCGCGGCGCGGCCAGCGCGGTGCAGTCGGTGGACCGCGCCGTGAGCGTGCTGGAGATCCTCGCGCGGCACGGCGAGGCGGGCGTCACCGAGATCGCCGAGGAGCTGGACGTGCACAAGTCCACGGCGTTCCGGCTGCTCGGCGTCCTGGAGAACCGCGGCCTGGTGGCCCAGGCCAAGGACCGCGGCAAGTACTACCTGGGGGCCGGCGTGCTGCGGCTGGCCGGGGCGGCGGCCGTGCGCCTCGACATCTCCCAGGAGGGCGTCCCGGTCTGCCGCGAGGTCGCCGACGAGCTGGGTGAGACGGTCAACATCGCCGTGCTCGACGACGACGCGGCGGTCAACATCATGCAGGCACGCGGCACGGCGTCCGTGACCGCGCAGAACTGGCTGGGCAGACGCACCCCGCTGCACGCCACCTCCAGCGGCAAGGTGCTCCTCGCGCACATGCCGCCGACCCTGCGCGAGGGCCTGCTGGCACGCCCGTTGCCGCGGTTCACTGACCGTACGATCACCGGCGCGGCGATGCTGCGCGCCGAACTGGAGGCCGTGGTCGGGCAGGGCTACGGCGTCACGATCGAGGAGCTGGAGCTGGGGCTCGCGGCCGTCGCGGCGCCGGTGCGCGCCCACGACGGCAAGGTGATCGCGGCGATCAGCGTGTCGGGCCCGGTCTACCGGCTCAACGCGGACCGGCTGCCGGAGGTGGCCAAGCGGACGGTCGCCGCGGGTGCCGAGCTGTCGCGGCGGATGGGGTACGGCTTCTGAAGCGGCTTCAGCGCCAGGGCTCCGAGCCTGCACCGCCGCCGGCTGCCTTCAGAGCCACTGACTGCTTTCACAGCCACTGACTGGCTTCACAGCTAGCGGCTCCTTCACCGCCGCCGACCCACCGTCACCACCGCCGACACACCCTCAACTCCGCTGCCCCCACCCGCCCCTGACTCCTCTGAACCCCCACGCACTCGGCGCGTCCGTCACCCGAACCGCGGCGCGGGACCGGAAGCCTCCCGGTCCCGCGCCGTCGTGTGTCCGACAGGTTTCGCCCCACAGGTTCCTTTTGCCAAGGGTTAACGCGCACCCCTTGACGGCCCCGTGACGCCGTTCTCAATATGTTCCCCATCGCGCAACCCATCGTGCAATGCGCAACAGCAGAGGAGCTTGTCGTGCCACACGAGGTCCGTGCCGTAGTCGCTGTGAAGAAGGGCGCCCCCGTGGAGGTGCGGACGATCGTCGTCCCGGACCCGGGACCCGGTGAGGTGCTCGTCGATGTGCAGGCCTGCGGGGTCTGCCACACGGATCTCCACTACCGCGAGGGCGCGATCACCGACGACTTCCCGTTCCTGCTGGGCCACGAGGCGGCCGGCACCGTCGAGGCCGTCGGATCCGGCGTCACCGATCTGAAGCCCGGCGACTACGTCGTACTGGCCTGGCGGGCGCCGTGCGGCAGTTGCCGTTCCTGCCGCCGGGGCCGGCCCTGGTACTGCTTCGACTCCCGCAACGCCGCACAGCCCATGACGCTCCTGGACGGCACCCCGCTCAGCAACGCGCTCGGCATCGGCGCCTTCGCCGAGAAGACGCTGGTCGCGGCGGGCCAGGCGGTCAAGATCGACCCGGCCGCGCGGCCCGAGGCGGCCGGTCTGATCGGCTGCGGGGTGATGGCCGGGTACGGCGCGGCGGTCAACACCGGCAACGTGGGCCGGGGCGACTCGGTCGCCGTCATCGGCTGCGGCGGCGTCGGCGACGCGGCCATCGCGGGCGCCTGCCTGAACGGCGCCATGAAGGTGATCGCCGTCGACATCGACGACAAGAAGCTGGACCAGGCCGAGAAGTTCGGCGCCACGCACACCGTCAACTCCCGGGGGACCGACCCGGTCGAGGCGGTCCGGGAGCTGACCGACGGGCACGGCGTGGACATCGCGATCGACGCGGTCGGCCGCCCCGAGACCTTCCTCCAGGCCTTCTACATGCGCGATCACGCGGGCCTGCTGGTGCAGGTCGGCGTGCCGGCCCCCGAGATGAGGGTGGAACTGCCGCTGATCGACGTCTTCTCGCGCGGCGGCGCCATCAAGTCCTCCTGGTACGGCGACTGCCTGCCGAGCCGGGACTTCCCGTTCCTGATCGACCAGTACCTCTACGGCCTGCTCGACCTCAACGCGTTCGTGTCCGAGACGATCGCCCTGGACCAGGTGGAGGAGGCGTTCGGCAAGATGCACCGCGGTGAGGTGCTGCGCTCGGTGGTGGTCCTGTGAGCGTGCGCGGGGCCGTACGCGTCGAGCGGGTCGTCACCTCGGGGACCTTCAGCCTGGACGGTGAGACGTTCGACGTCGACAACAACGTCTGGCTGGTCGGCGACGACGAGGAGGTACTCGTGGTGGACGCCGCGCACGACGCCGAGGCGATCCACCGCGCCACCGCCGGCCGCCGGGTCACCGCCATCGTCTGCACCCACGCCCACGACGACCACGTCGACGCGGCGCCGAAGCTCTCCGTCCTGACCGGCGCGCCCGTACTCCTGCACCCCAACGACACCGAGCTGTGGTCGCTCACCCACCCCGGCCGCAAGCCGGACGGCGAGCTGGCCGACGGCCGGATCCTCACGGTGGCCGGCACAGAACTGCACGTGATCCACACGCCGGGCCACACCTGGGGCAGCTGCTCGCTCCACGCCCCCTCCCTGAACGCCCTCTTCACCGGCGACACCCTCTTCCACGGCGGACCCGGCGCCACCGGCCGCTCCTACTCCGACCGCCCGGCGATCGAGGCGTCCATCCGCGCGCGGCTGCTGACCCTCCCCGGTGACACCGTCGTCCACACCGGCCACGGCAAGGACACGACGATCGCCGCCGAACGGCCGAACGTCCCCACCGCCTGAACACACGCCCGACGGCACCCCAAGGCACTCACAGCCGGGCCTCCCCCGCCCCCGCCTCCCCGCCCCCGCCTCCCCGCCCCCAGGCCACGAGCCTCCGCGCCCACGCTCGGCCGAATCCACAAGACCCGCACCCGCCATCCCCGCCACCACAAGGAGGGGCATGTCCAGCACCCCCGAAAACCCGCCCCCGGGACCCCGTGTCGTCGTCATCGGCGCCGGCATCGTCGGCTGCTCCCTCGCCGACGAGCTGACCGCCCGTGGCTGGACGGACGTCACCGTCCTCGAACAGGGCCCCCTGCCCGCCCCGGGCGGCTCCACCTCGCACGCACCCGGGCTCGTCTTCCAGACCAGTCCGTCCAAGACCCTCACGGAGTTCGCCCGGTACACCGTCGAGAAGTTCCGCGCCCTCGAAGTCGACGGCGTCTCCTGCTTCCACCAGGTCGGCGGCCTGGAACTGGCCACCACCCCCGGGCGGCTGGCCGATCTGCACCGGCGGGCCGGATACGCCGCCTCCTGGGGCGTCCGGGGCGAGGTCGTCAGCACGGCCCGGTGCAAGGAACTCTGGCCGCTGCTGGACGAGTCGGTGGTCCTCGGCGGATTCCACACCCCGGACGACGGCCTGGCCCGGGCCCTCCTCGCGGCCCGCGCCCAGATGGACCGCGCCACCGCGCGCGGGGCGCGTTTCCTGGACCGGCACACGGTCACGGGGATCGAGCAGCGGGACGGACGGGTCACCGCGGTCGTCACGGACCGGGGCGTCTTCCCGGCCGACCACGTCGTCTCGGCGGCGGGATTCTGGGGCCCGGTGATCGGCCGCATGGCCGGTATCGACGTACCGCTCCAGCCGCTCGCGCACCAGTACGCGAAGACCGGGCCGCTGCCCGAGCTGCGCGGCGCCACGGCCGAGGCGACGCGGCCCATCCTCCGCTTCCAGGACCGCGACCTGTACTTCCGCGAGCACGCCGACCGCATCGGGATCGGTTCGTACGCGCACCGCCCGATGCCGGTGGATCCGTTCGCGGTCCCGGCGTACGACGAGGCGCGCGGCCGGGACATGGAGATGCCGTCCTCGTACCCGTTCACCACCGAGGACTGGGCGCCGAGCTGGGAGGACTGCCGGCGGCTGCTGCCCGCGCTGCGGGAGTCGCGGATCGAGAGCGGGTTCAACGGGGTCTTCTCCTTCACACCGGACGGCATGCCGGTGCTCGGGGAGGCCCGGCGGCTGCGGGGCTTCTGGCTGGCCGAGGCGGTCTGGGTGACCCATTCCGCGGGTGTCGCCAAGGCGGTGGCCGAGTGGATGGTGGACGGGCGGCCGTCCGTCGACGTGCACGAGTGCGACCTCACGCGGTTCGAGGAAGCGCAGCGTTCCCCGTCGTACGTCCGTGAGCGCGGTTCACAGCAGTTCGTGGAGGTGTACGACGTCCTCCACCCCCTCCAGCCGATGGAGCGGCCTCGTCCGCTGCGCGTCAGCCCCTTCCACGCCCGCCAGCAGCAGCTCGGCGCGTTCTTCCTGGAGGGCGCCGGCTGGGAGCGCCCGCACTGGTACGAGGCGAACACCCCGCTCGTGGACGCTCTCGGCGGCCTGCCCGAGCGCGACGCCTGGTCGGCCCGCTACTGGTCCCCCGTCGCCGCCGCCGAGGCGAAGGCCACGCGTGAGAAGGTCGCCCTGTACGACATGACCCCGCTGCGCCGCCTGGAGGTGACCGGCCCCGGCGCCCTCGCCTTCCTCGACCGCATGACCAGCAACAACCTGCGCAAGAAGCCCGGCGCGGTCACGTACACGCTGCTCCTGGACGAGACCGGGGGCATCCGCTCCGATCTCACGGTCGCCCGCCTCGCCGCCGACCGCTTCCAGGTCGGCGCCAACTCCCCCGCCGACCTCGACTGGCTCCTGCGCCACGCCCCCGACGACGTCCAGATCCGCGACATCACCTCCGGCACCTGCTGCATCGGCGTCTGGGGACCCCTCGCCCGCGCCCTCGTCCAGCCCCTGACCAGCGACGACTTCTCCCATGAAGGCTTCGGCTACTTCCGGGCCAAGCAGACGTACCTCGGACACGTCCCGGTGACGGCGATGCGCCTGAGCTACGTCGGCGAACTGGGCTGGGAGCTGTACACCACCGCAGACCTGGGCCTCAGGCTCTGGGACACGCTGTGGGAGGCCGGACAGGACCTGGGCGTGGTCGCCGCGGGCCGCTCCGCCTTCAACTCGCTGCGTCTGGAGAAGGGTTACCGGGCCTGGGGCACCGACATGACCGACGAGCACACCCCCTTCGAGGCGGGCCTCGGCTTCGCCGTCCGCATGGACAAGGAGGACTTCGTCGGCAAGGCGGCGCTCCTGCGGGCCGGAGAACCCTCCCGCCGGCTCACCCCGCTCCTGCTGGACGACCCGGCCGCCGTGGTCCTCGGCAAGGAGCCGGTCCATGTCGAGGGCGCACCGGCCGGTTACGTGACCAGCGCGTCGTACGGCTACACGCTGGGCCGCTGTGTCGCCTACGCCTGGCTGCCGGCCGGCCTCTCCACCGGCACCGGCGTGCACATCGAGTACTTCGGCGAGAAGGTCCCGGCGACCGTCGCCGACGAGCCGCTGTTCGACCCGAAGATGACCCGCATCCGCCGCTAGGAGGCGACCGTGTCACCGTCTTACGACGTCATCGTCATCGGACTCGGCGGCATGGGCAGCGCCGCCGCCCACCACCTGTCCGCGCGCGGCGCCCGCGTCCTCGGTCTGGAGAAGTTCGGCCCGGTCCACAACCGCGGCTCCAGTCACGGCGGTTCGCGCGTCACCCGGCAGTCGTACTTCGAGGACCCGGCGTACGTGCCGCTGCTGCTGCGCGCCTACGAGCTGTACGAGGAACTGGAACGGGCCACCGGCCGGGACATCGCGATCCTGTCGGGCGGCGTGATGGTCGGCCCACCGGAGTCCCGGACGGTCTCCGGAGCGCTGCGCTCGGCGACCGAGTGGGACCTGCCGCACGAGATGCTGGACGCGAAGGAGATCCGCCGCCGCTTTCCGACGCTCCACCCGTACGACGACGAAGTCGCCCTGTTCGAGGCGAAGGCGGGCCTGGTGCGCCCCGAGAACATGGTCGCCGCGCATCTCCAGCTGGCCACCCGGCAGGGCGCCGACCTGCACTTCGAGGAACCGGTGCTGCGCTGGGAGCCGTACCGCGACGGGGTGCGCGTGCACACGGCCGAGAACACCTACACGGCCGGGCAGCTGGTGATCTGCCCCGGTGCGTGGGCGCCGCGGCTGCTCACCGACCTCGGGGTGCCGTTCACCATCGAGCGGCAGGTCATGTACTGGTTCCAGCCGAAGGGCGGCACCGAGCCGTTCCGGCCCGAGAACCACCCGGTCTACATCTGGGAGGACGCGGCCGGCGTCCAGGTCTACGGATTCCCGGCGATCGACGGCCCGGACCTCGGCGCCAAGGTCGCCTTCTTCCGGAAGGGGCGGGTGACGACTCCGGAGACCATCGACCGGACCGTGCACGAGGACGAGATCCGGGCCATGGCGGACCACATGGCCCGCTGCATCCCCGACCTGCCCGGCACCTTCCTGAAGGCCGCCACCTGCATGTACTCCAACACCCCGGACGAGCACTTCGTGCTGGCCCGGCACCCCGCGCACCCGGAGTCGGTCACCGTGGCCTGCGGCTTCTCCGGACACGGGTTCAAGTTCGTGCCGGTCGTCGGCGAGATCCTGGCCGATCTCGCGCTGACCGGTGCCACCGCGCATCCCATCGGCCTGTTCGACCCCGCCCGCCCCCTCGCCCGAACCGGTCCGCACGAGGGGACCCCCACCGCCGCCGCGCCCGCCTGAGGAGCCCGCCCGTGACGACGACCCCGATCTCCCCGAGCCCGGTCTCCCCGAGCCTCATCGCGACGCTTCCGGGCCACTACTACACCGACCCGGAGGTCTTCCGGCAGGAGCAGGAGAAGATCTTCGAGTCCCTGTGGTTCTGCGCGGTGCGCGGCGCCGACCTGGACAAGCCGGGCGCCTTCCGCACGGTGCAGGTGGGCCGCGAGAACGTCCTCATCACCCGGACCCGCACCGGTGAGCTGCGCGCCTTCCTCAATGTGTGCCGGCACCGCGGGGCGCGGCTGTGCACCGAGGAGTCCGGTGAGGTGCGGCGCAGCCTGCAATGCCCGTACCACGCGTGGACGTACGACCTTGACGGCAAGTTGATCGCCGCACCCAACTTGATCAAGATGCCCGACGTCGATCGTGTCGCGTACGGGTTGATCAAGGTGGCTCTGCGGGAGTGGCTGGGCTACGCCTGGGTGTGCCTCGCCGACGAACCGCCGTCCTTCGAGGACACGGTGATGCACGCGGCCGTGGAGCGGCTCGGCGACGCCGCCGCCATCGAGCACTACGGCACCGAGAGGCTCGCCCTCGGCAAACGCGTCACCTATGACGTGCGGGCCAACTGGAAGCTGATCGTCGAGAACTTCATGGAGTGCTACCACTGCGCGACGATCCACCCCGAGCTCACCGAAGTCCTCCCGGAGTTCGCCGACGGCTACGCGGCCCAGTACTACGTCGGCCACGGCGCCGAGTTCGGCGAGCAGATCAAGGGCTTCACGGTGGACGGCAGCGCGGGCTTCGCCAAGCTCCCCGAGGTGACCGCCGACCAGGACCGCCGCTACTACGCCATCACGGTCAAGCCGACCGTGTTCGTCAACCTCGTCCCCGACCACGTGATCCTGCACCGCATGTTCCCGCTGGCCGAGGACCGCACGGTGGTGGAGTGCGACTGGCTGTACGCGCCGGAGGTGGTGGCGTCGGGCGCGGACGTGTCGAAGTCCGTGGAGCTGTTCCACCGCGTCAACGTCCAGGACTTCGAGGCCTGCGAGCGCACCCAGCCGGCGATGTCCTCGCGCGCCTACCGCCGCGGCGGGGTGCTGGTCCCGAACGAGCACCACATCGGCATCTTCCACGAGTGGCTGCTGGACCGGCTGGGGGGCTCCCGTGCCTGATCTGTTCATCGACGGAACGTGGCGGGGCGCCCTGGACGAGCGCACCCGGGAGATCCGCTGTCCCGCCGACGGCTCCCTGGTGGGCGTCGTGGACGAGGCCGGCGGCAAGGACACCGTGGAGGCCGTCGCGGCGGCGCGGCGCGCCTTCGACACCGGCCCCTGGCCGCGCACGCCGGCCGCCGAACGCGGTGACCTGCTCCTGCGCGTCGCCGGGCTCCTCGCCCGCGACAAGGACGCCCTGGCCCGCGCCGAGTCCCTGGACACCGGCAAGCGGCTGGTGGAGAGCGCGTACGACGTGGACGACGTCGTCGGCTGCTTCCGCTACTTCGGACGGCTGGTCGCGAGCGAGACCGGCCGGGTGATCGACACCGGGCGGGCGGACGTCGACAGCCGCGTGGTGTACGAGCCGGTCGGCGTCTGCGCACTGATCACGCCGTGGAACTACCCGCTGCTGCAGACCGCGTGGAAGGTCGCCCCCGCGCTCGCGGCCGGCAACACCTTCGTCCTGAAGCCGAGCGAGCTGACCCCGCACACCGCGATCCACCTGGTGAGGCTGCTGGCGGAGGCGGGGCTGCCGCCGGGCGTGGCCAATCTGGTGCTGGGCGCCGGTCCGGAGGCGGGCGCCCCGCTGGGCGACCATCCGGACGTCGACCTGGTCTCCTTCACCGGCGGTCTGCAGACCGGCCGCCGGCTGATGGCGGCGGCGGCCGGCACGGTGAAGAAGGTCGCGCTGGAACTCGGCGGCAAGAACCCCAACATCGTCTTCGCGGACGCCGACTTCGAGGCCGCGGTCGACATGGCGCTCACCGCCGTCTTCCTGCACTCCGGACAGGTGTGTTCGGCCGGGGCCCGGCTGCTGGTCGAGGACGCGCTGCACGACCGGTTCGTGGACGAGGTCGTGCGGCGGGCGCGGCTGATCCGGCTCGGCGGGCCGTTCGACGAGCGGGCGCGGACCGGGCCGCTGATCTCGGCGGCGCACCGGGCCAAGGTGGAGGCCTACGTGGCGCGGGGGGTGGCGGAGGGCGCGGTGCTGCGCTGCGGCGGCGCCCGGCCCGCCGGCCCCGGCTACGACGAGGGGTTCTACTACCTGCCGACCGTCCTGGACGAGTGCACGAGCGCCATGTCCGTCGTCCGGGAGGAGTCCTTCGGGCCGGTGCTGACCGTCGAACGGTTCACCACCGAGGAGGAGGCCGTGCGGCTCGCCGACGACACGGTCTACGGCCTCGCGGGCGCCGTGTGGACCGGGGACGAGGCCAGGGCCGCGCGGGTCGCGGGGCGGCTGCGGCTCGGCACGGTCTGGATCAACGACTACCACCCGTACGTGCCGCAGGCCGAGTGGGGTGGTTACAAGCAGTCCGGGTTCGGCCGCGAACTCGGACCGGCGGGGCTCGCCGAGTACCGCGAGACGAAACACATCTGGCGCAACACCGCGCCGGCACCGCAGGGCTGGTTCGACTGACCCGCCCGTAGCCCACTGGATCCGGCACCCGCACGGGCCGCTGCCTCCCCTCCCCCAGGCCCACGAGGAGTCCGCTCATGACGACCACCGAGCAATCGCCAGGCCCGCACCACCACGACGACGCCGAGCTCGCCGAGTTCGGCTACAAACCCGAACTCAGGCGCACTCTCGGCCACTTCCACACCTTCGCCGCCGGCATCAGCTACATCTCCATCCTGACCGGCACCTTCCAGCTGTTCTACTTCGGCTACGGCAGCGGCGGCCCCGCCTACTGGTGGTCGTGGCCGATGGTGTTCGCCGGCCAGTTCATGGTGGCCCTGTGCTTCGCCGAGCTGGCCGCCCGCTATCCGGTGGCCGGCTCGGTCTACAACTGGTCCAAGAAGATCGGCAATCCGCATCTCGGCTGGCTCGCCGGGTGGATGATGTTGATCGCGTCCATCGTGTCCATCTCGGCGGTCGCGCTGGCCTATCAGCTGACGCTGCCGCAGATCTCGTCCGTGTTCCAGTTCGTCGGGGACGGCACCGGCAAGTACGACGTGGCGACCAACGCGGTCGTGCTCGCGGCCGTGCTGATCCTGTTCACGACGCTGGTCAACGCGTTCGGCGTCAAGCTGATGGCCACCATCAACACGGCCGGCGTCTTCATCGAGTTGATCGCGACGGTTGTATTGATCATCCTCTTCGCCGTCCACATCACCCGTGGTCCTCAAGTCGTCATGCAGACGAACCACACGGGATCGGGTTACTCAACGGGTTACCTCGGTGCCTTCCTGGTGGCCTCGCTGGCGTCGGCGTACGTCATGTACGGCTTCGACACCGCCTCCTCCCTCGGCGAGGAGTGCCTGGACCCGTCCCGGAACGCCCCGCGCGCGATCATCCGCGCGATCGTCGCCTCGTTCGTCCTGGGCGGCCTGGTGCTGCTGCTGGCGCTGATGAGCGTCTCCAGCCTGAAGGGCGACAAGCTGTCCACCGACGGCCTGCAGTACATCGTGCTCGACGTGCTCGGTCCGACGGCGGGCAAGGCGATGCTGTGGTGCGTGCTGATCGCGGTCACGGTGTGCGCCCTGGCCGTCCACACGGCGGCGATCCGGCTGGCGTTCGCGATGGCCCGCGACAACAACCTGCCCGCGTCCTCGCTGATGGCCCGGGTCAGCCCCCGCTTCCAGACCCCGGTCCTGCCGGCTGTGATCATCGGTGTGCTGGCGCTGGCCATCCTCGTGGTCAACATCCGCCAGCCGCAGATCTTCACGGTCGTCACCAGCATCGGCATCATCATGATCTACCTCGCCTATCTGGGCGTCACCGGGCCGATGCTGGTGGCCCGGCTGCGCGGCACGTGGCGCCCCGCCGGCGAGGGCAGGTTCTCACTGGGCCGCTGGGGGCTGCTCGTCAACATCGTCGCGGTGGTCTGGGGCGTGGCGATGACGGTCAACCTGATCTGGCCGCGCGCCGCCGTCTACAACGCGTCCGCGCCGTACCACTGGTACCTGCGCTGGGGCGCGGTCCTGTTCGTCGCGGTCATCGCGGGCGGCGGCTTCGCCTACTACTGGTTCGTCCAGCGGCACCGCACCGGTGTCCTCGCCGAGCACCGCCTGGACGCGGCGGCGGCCACCCCGCCCCCTCCCCTCGCCGCCCCGCGGCCGAGTGATCCCGCCCGAATCCGGCTGACCAGGAGGTCACATGAGCATCGCTGAGTTCGACTACGTCGTGGTCGGTGGCGGCACCGCGGGCAACGTCGTCGCCGCCCGGCTCTCCGAGGACCCCTCGGTGACGGTGTGCGTGCTGGAGGCGGGCCCCAGCGACGTCGGTGACGACGACGTCCTCAGGCTGGAGCGCTGGATGGGGCTGCTGGAGTCCGGGTACGACTGGGACTACCCGGTCGAGCCGCAGGCCAGTGGCAACAGTTTCATGCGGCACGCGCGCGCGAAGGTGCTGGGCGGCTGTTCGTCGCACAACTCCTGTATCGCGTTCTGGGCGCCCGCGGAGGACCTGGACGACTGGGCGGCCCAGGGCTGTACCGGCTGGAGCGCGGCCGACCTGTTCCCGCTGTACCGGCGGCTGGAGAACAACGACGCGCCCGGCGACCACCACGGCCGCACCGGGCCCGTGAAGCTGCGGACGCTCAAGGGCGGGGACCCGTGCGGCGCCGCCCTCCTGGAGGCGTGTGCGCAGGCCGGTATACCGACGGTCCCGTTCAACACGGGCAAGACGGTGGTGCGCGGGGCGAACTGGTTCCAGATCAACTCCGACGAGAACAACATCCGCCAGTCCTCGTCCGTCGCGTATCTCCACCCCGTCCTCGGCAAACGTCCGAATCTGGACGTCCGGACCGGGGTGCGGGCCAAGAAGCTGGTGCTGGAGGGGCGGCGGTGCGTGGGCGCCGAGTACCTCGACCCCGATCTGGTGCACACCCGCACGGTCCGGGCCCGGCGCGAGGTGATCGTCTCCTGCGGCTCGATCGACTCCCCCAAGCTGCTGATGCTGTCCGGCATCGGCCCGGCCGGGCATCTGCGCGAGGTCGGCGTCGAGGTCGTGGTGGACTCCCCGGGCGTCGGCGAGAACCTCCAGGACCACCCCGAGGGGGTGATCATGTGGGAGGCGAAGCAGCCGATGACCACCACGTCCAGCCAGTGGTGGGAGGCGGGCGTCTTCTACGACACCGAGCCCGGCCTGGACCGGCCCGACCTGATGTTCCACTACGGGTCCGTGCCGTTCGACATGAACACCGCGCGCTGGGGCTACCCGACCTCGGAGAACGCGTTCTGCCTCACCCCCAACGTGACGAAGGCGAAGTCACGGGGCACGGTGCGGCTACGGACGCGGGACTACCGGGACAAGCCGAAGGTGGATCCTCGGTACTTCACGCACGAGCACGACGTGCGGGTGATGACGTACGGGCTGAGGCTGGCCCGCCGCATCGCCGCGCAGCCGGCGCTGAGCGGCTGGGCGGGCGCCGAGCTGGCGCCGGGGCCGGACGTCCGCACGGACGACGAGTTGCTGGACTACATCCGCAAGACGCACAACACCGTCTACCACCCGTCGTGCACCGTGAAGATGGGCGCCGACGACGACCCCTCGGCCCCGCTCGACGCGCGGTTGCGGGTCAAGGGGGTCGAGGGGCTGCGGGTCGCCGACGGCTCGGTGATGCCCGACCTGATCGCCGTCAACCCGTGCATCACGACGATGATGATCGGCGAGAAGTGCGCGGACCTGCTGAAGGAACAGGCCTCCTGAACGAGGGGGTCTGAAGTCTCACGCCGGCTTCTTGTACATCCTCGTCGCCGTGATCTCGCTGTGCACCGCCTCCCCGGCCTGGGGCTGCTGCGGCAGCCCGGGCCGGAGGTGTTCCTCCACGCTGATGTACTTCAGGCCCGCCCGGAGGTCGGCGTCGTTGCGCAGGCGGATGACCAGCGGGAACTCGGCGAGGGCGGTGGTGTCGAACAGGCCGGTGGTGTAGAGCAGCTGGACGCCCAGCGCGTCGGACACCGCTCGCTGGAGTTCGAGCAGGTAGGTGGCGTTGGCCCGGCCGATCGGGTTGTCCAGGAACAGCGTGCCCGCGTGCCGGTGCTTGTCCCGGCCCCGGTCGTTCGAGCGCAGGGCGGCCATCGTGCAGTACAGGGCGATGGCCGCCGTGAGCAGCTGCCCGCCGGAGAAGACGTCGCCCATCTGGCCGACGGGGACCCGCTCGGCGCGCAGCACGGCGTCGGGCTTGAGGATCTCGACGGCCACGCCCTTCGGCTGGAGGGCCGCCGCGACGCCCCGCAGCAGCAGGGACATGCCGTCCCGTCGCAGGTCGGAGTTCTTCTTGACGGCCGCGCGCGTGGCCTCGTCGATGACCTCGCCGAGGCGTTCGGTGAGCGTGGCGTGGTCGGGCTCCTCGAAGCGGATGCGCAGGAACTCCTGCCCGGACCACTCGCCGAGCCCCTCGGGGAGCCGGGAGAGCCGCTGGGCGGAGCGCAGGGTGGCGAGCGCCGATTCCACCAGCCCGCGCAGCCGGTCCACGATCGAGTCGCGGTTGCGCTCCAGCTGGGCCAGCTCGTCGGTCAGGACGCGCAGCCGGGGTGCGAAGGCGTCCGCCCACTTCTGGGCGTGCTCGGGCAGCGCGGAGGCGGGCAGTTCGCGGATCTGCTGCCGGGCGGGGGTGCGGACCTGCTCGTAGCGCGTGGAGTTGGCGTGCCGGACGAGGACGTCGCTCGCCTCGCGCACGGCCGCCTCGGCGGCGGACAGGTCGGCGGCGCAGCCCCGCAGCGAACGGCGGGCCTCGGCGGCGGAGTGCCGGGCCTCCTCCAGGGTGCCCGGGTACGGCTCCGGCTCCTCCTGCTCCTCCTCGGGGGTGTGTTCACGCAGCAGGTCGCGGAGCATGGCGGCGATCTCGTCGAAGCCGCCGGCCGCGTCCTCGGCGGCTCGGTGGGCGTCCAGCAGCTCCGCCGTCACCCCGAAAGACGCGGGCGCCGCCTCCGGACTGCTCCAGACCGTGCAGTGGCTGGGCGGCACGGTCGGC
>NZ_JBEXKG010000174.1:0-14784 GCF_040609555.1 Streptomyces sp. NPDC004658 | reverse complement strand
GCCCACGTCCTGGGTCTCCAGGGGCATGCGCAGGTAGTCGGCGGGCGAGGCCGGGCAGGCGAAGTGCAGGACCAGGTCGTACGGGCCCGCGAGCCACCACGGTGATGCCCGCGCCGCCGTGGCCGTAGTTGTGCACCAGCACGCGGCCGCCGGGCAGGGGCTGCCGCTCCAGCCGTACCGCCTCCCGGGCCGGCCGGAGTCCCACCCGGTGCGCCAGGACACGGGCACCGGTGATCTCCGGCCGGACGGCCGCGCAGCGGGCGACGATCGCCTCGGCCGTGGCCGGGTCCGGCTCCAGGGACCAGTCGTCCTCCTCGGCCGTACCGCCGAGGAGCAGCCGCCCCGGCTGCGGAATGAGGTAGGTGGAGGCGGCCGAGGAGTGGTCGACGGAAGTGAACCAGCTGGTGACGCCCGGGTTCTCCACCACGACGAGCTGGCCGCGCACCGGCCGCACCGCCGGGTCCGGCACCAGGGAGCGGGCCCCGAGGCCCGTGCAGTTGATCACCACAGGGGCCGGCACGGCGGCCAGGTCGGTCACCTCACCGGTCTCCACCGTTCCGCCCGCCTTCTCCAGCCGCTGCCGCAGCCAGGCCAGATGCACCGGCATGTCGATCACCGGCAGCCGCGCCGCCAGGCCCTCGGCCACCGCCCGCAGTCCCGGCACCCGGCCCGCCCAGTCGCCCAGCCCGTCCAGTCGCGCCCCCTGGTGCACGCCGTCGACCAGACGCACCCCCGTCTCCTCCGGCCGCTGCGCCAACTCCTCGTACACCCGGAGCGATTCCAGCGCCCACGCGCCCGCCAGGGGCTCCGGTTCGATGCGGTAGGGCCACCACAGGCCGCCGGCGACCGCCGAGGTCGTCCGCTCGGCCGGCTCCCGCGCCCACACGCGCACCCGCCGCCCCGCCCCGGCCAGCAGCACGGCCGTCGTCAGCCCGGCGATCCCGCTCCCGACCACGATCACTTCGTCACTCGGCTCACTGTCCACGTCAGGACGATAGGTCCTGCGCGGCCGGCTCCGTCAGCCCCCGGGGCCGCCACCGGTGACCGGCGCACGGCGCGGCGCGGACGCGCGCGTGCCGCCACTAGGATCGGCGTCCTGATGACTGCCACCCTCGTTGCCAAGAACCTCGCCGCCGGACATGGCGACCGCTCCCTGTTCACCGGGCTCGACCTGGTCGTCGCGCCCGGCGATGTCATCGGGCTGGTCGGCGCCAACGGCGCGGGGAAGTCGACCCTGCTGCGGATGCTCGCCGGACTCACCCCGCCCGAGCAGGGCGGACTGCGGCTGTCCCCGCCGACCGCGACCGTCGGCCACCTGCCGCAGGAGCCGGAGCGCCGGCCGGGGGAGACCGTCCGGGAGTTCCTGGCCCGCCGTACCGGGGTCGCCGAGGCCCAGCGGGTCATGGACGAGGCCACCCAGGCGCTGGTCGACGGCGCGCCCGGCGCCGACGACGCCTACGCCGCCGCCCTGGAGCGCTGGCTCGGCCTTGGCGGCGCCGACCTGGAGGAGCGCGCGGAGGAGGTCGCCGACTCCCTCGGTCTGGCCGTGGACCTGGACCAGCCGATGACCGCCCTCTCCGGCGGCCAGGCGGCCCGCGCCGGCCTCGCCTCCCTGCTGCTGTCCCGCTACGACGTCTTCCTCCTGGACGAGCCCACCAACGACCTGGATCTCGACGGCCTGGAGCGTCTGGAACGGTTCGTCACCGGGCTGCGCGCGGGCACGGTCGTCGTCAGCCACGACCGCGAGTTCCTCACCCGCACGGTCACCAAGGTCCTCGAACTCGACCTCGCCCAGGGCGAGATCAACCTGTACGGCGGCGGTTACGCCGGCTACCTGGAAGAGCGCGAGGTGGCCCGCCGGCACGCCCGCGAGGAGTACGAGGAGTACGCCGACAAGAAGGCCGCCCTCCAGGACCGCGCCCAGATGCAGCGCGCCTGGATGGACAAGGGCGTGAAGAACGCCCGCCGCAGGGCCGGCGGCGACAACGACAAGATCGGCCGCAAGTTCCGCAGCGAGGCCAGCGAGAAGCAGGCCGCCAAGGCCCGCCAGACCCAGCGCATGATCGAGCGCCTGGACGTGGTGGAGGAGCCGCGCAAGGAGTGGGAGCTGCGGATGGAGATCGCGTCGGCGCCGCGCTCGGGCGCGGTCGTGGCGACGCTGCGGGACGCCGAGGTCCGCCGTGGCGACTTCACCTTCGGCCCCGTCTCGCTGCAGATCGACTGGGCGGACCGCATCGCGGTGACCGGCGCCAACGGCTCGGGGAAGTCCACCCTGCTCGGCGCGCTGCTCGGCCGCGTCCCGCTCGACTCCGGCCACGCGGCCCTCGGCTCCGGCGTCCTGGTCGGCGAGGTCGACCAGGCCCGGGGGCTGTTCCACGGCCCCGAGACCCTCCTCGACGCCTTCTGCGCCGCCGTCCCCGACACCGAGCCGGTGGAGGTCCGCACCCTGCTGGCCAAGTTCGGCCTGAAGTCCGCCCACGTGCTGCGCCCGGCCGCCACCCTCTCCCCGGGCGAGCGCACCCGCGCCGCGCTCGCCCTCCTCCAGGGCCGGGGCGTCAACCTCCTCGTCCTGGACGAGCCGACGAACCACCTCGACCTGCCGGCCATCGAGCAGCTGGAGTCGGCCCTCGACGCCTACACGGGCACCCTGCTGCTGGTCACCCACGACCGGCGCATGCTGGACGCGGTCCGGGTCACCCGGCGCCTGGAGGTCGCCGCCGGCAAGGTGACGGAGCGCTAGGGTCTTTCGTCAGCCGACGCGTGCGGCGGCCTCCTTCGCCGCCCGTTCGACCCGGGCGAGGTGTTCCGGGTCGCGGGGCGCCACGTTGAGACCGCCGGGGCGCTGCCCCACCGCGCCGTCGACGAGTTCGCGCACGATGTCCGCGTGCCCGGCGTGCCGCTGGGTCTCGGCGACCATGTGCGTCAGCACCCGGTGCAGCGTCGTCTCACCCGGCGCACCGGGTGTCCGGCCGACCGCGTCCAGGGGGAGCGCGGCGATGGTCTCGTCCGCGTGGGCGCACGCACGCCGGTACAGGCCCACGATGTCCTCGCGGGTCTCGTCGGCCCGTGCCCACAGGTCGGCGTCCGGCTCGGCGTCGCCCGTGATCCACAGGGGTGTGCCGGGGAAGGGCCGGCCGAAGGTCGCGCCGAAGTACAGCGCCTCGGCCCCCGCCAGGTGCTTCACGAGGCCCAGCAGGTTGGTGCCGGTGGGCGTCAGGGGACGCCGGACGTCGTACTCGGGAAGCCCGTCGAGCTTCCACAGCAGCACGTCGCGGGCGTCCCGGAGGTAGACCAGGAGGTCGTCCTTGGGATCCGTCATGAGCCAAGTCTGCGGATCGGATGATCACGCGTCACCCGGAATTCCGGGCGGCGGACGGAGGCACCCTCCGGGGAGGAGGGTGCCACTCCGGCCGACGGCCGAAGCCCCTCGGGGTCAGCGCTTCTTCGGGTCCAGCAGGCCCGCGCGGCGCAGCGCGTCCGCCATGGCGCTGTTGGCCGGTGCCGGGGCCTGCCGGCCGCCGCGGTCACCGCCGCCGCGGCCCTGCCGCTGGCCTCCGCCCTGCCGCTGCTGCGGCGGACGGGCACCGCCGCGCTGCTGCCGGCCGCCGCCCTGGCCCTGCGGGGCGGCCTCGTCGTCCAGGCGCAGCGTCAGCGCGATCCGCTTGCGCGGGATGTCGACGTCCAGGACCTTCACCTTGACGATGTCGCCGGGCTTCACGACATCGCGCGGGTCCTTGACGAACGACTTCGACATCGCCGACACGTGCACCAGACCGTCCTGGTGGACACCGACGTCCACGAACGCGCCGAAGGCGGCCACGTTGGTGACCACGCCCTCCAGGACCATCCCGGCGGACAGGTCGGAGATCTTCTCCACGCCCTCCTTGAAGGTGGCCGTCCGGAACGCCGGACGCGGGTCGCGGCCCGGCTTCTCCAGCTCCTTGAGGATGTCGGTGACGGTCGGCAGACCGAAGGTGTCGTCCACGAAGTCGGCCGGCCGCAGCGAGCGCAGCACGCCCGTGTTGCCGATGAGGGACGCCACCTCCTGGCCGGTGGTCTTCACCATGCGGCGCACCACCGGGTACGCCTCCGGGTGCACGCTGGAGGCGTCCAGCGGGTCGTCGCCGCCGCGGATGCGCAGGAAGCCCGCGCACTGCTCGTACGCCTTCGGGCCGAGCCGCGCCACCTTCTTCAACTCCGAGCGGGACCTGAACGGACCGTTCTGGTCGCGGTGCGCGACGATGTTCTCGGCGAGCCCGGACGAGATGCCCGACACCCGTGCGAGGAGCGGCACGGACGCCGTGTTGACGTCCACGCCGACGCCGTTCACACAGTCCTCCACGACCGCGTCCAGCGAGCGGGACAGCTTCACCTCGGACAGGTCGTGCTGGTACTGGCCGACGCCGATCGACTTCGGGTCGATCTTCACCAGCTCGGCCAGCGGGTCCTGAAGGCGCCGGGCGATGGAGACCGCGCCGCGCAGCGACACGTCCATGTCCGGCAGCTCCTGCGAGGCGTAACTCGACGCGGAGTACACCGACGCGCCCGCCTCGGACACCATCACCTTGGTGAGCTTCAGCTCAGGGTGCTTCGCGATGAGTTCACCGGCGAGCTTGTCGGTCTCGCGGGACGCGGTGCCGTTGCCGATCGCGATCAGCTCGACCGCGTGCTCCTTCGCGAGCCGCGCCAGCTTGGCGAGCGCCTCGTCCCACTTGTTGGCCGGGACGTGCGGGTAGATCACGTCCGTGGCGACGACCTTGCCGGTCGCGTCGACCACGGCGACCTTCACGCCCGTGCGGAACCCGGGGTCCAGGCCGAGCGTCGCGCGCGTGCCGGCCGGGGCGGCCAGCAGCAGGTCGCGCAGGTTCGCCGCGAACACGTTGACCGCCTCGTCCTCGGCGGCCGTGCGCAGCCTCAGGCGCAGGTCGATCCCGAGGTGGACCAGGATGCGGGTGCGCCAGGCCCAGCGGACCGTGTCCGTCAGCCACTTGTCGGCCGGGCGGCCCCGGTCGGCGATCCCGAACCTGGACGCGATGATCCCCTCGTACGAGGACGGGCCCTCCGTGGCCTCCTCCGGCTCCAGGACGAGGTCCAGGACCTCCTCCTTCTCCCCGCGCAGCATCGCCAGGATCCGGTGCGAGGGCAGCTCCGTGAACGGCTCGGCGAAGTCGAAGTAGTCGGCGAACTTGGCGCCCGCCTCCTCCTTGCCCTCGCGCACCTTGGCGGCCAGCCGCCCGCGCACCCACATGCGCTCGCGCAGCTCGCCGATCAGGTCGGCGTCCTCGGAGAACCGCTCGGTGAGGATCGCCCGGGCGCCCTCCAGCGCGGCCTGCGGATCGGCCACGCCCTTGTCCGCGTCCACGAACGCGGCGGCCGCCGCCGGCGGTTCGACCGTCGGGTCGCCCAGCAGCCCCTCCGCGAGCGGTTCCAGGCCCGCCTCGCGGGCGATCTGCGCCTTGGTGCGCCGCTTCGGCTTGTAGGGGAGGTAGACGTCCTCCAGGCGCGCCTTCGTCTCGGCGCCGCGGATCCGCGCCTCCAGCTCCTCGGTGAGCTTGCCCTGCTCCCGCACCGACTCCAGGATCGCGGTCCGCCGCTCCTCCAGCTCCCGCAGATAGCGCAGCCGCTCCTCGATGGTGCGCAGCTGCGCGTCGTCGAGCATCTCGGTCGCTTCCTTGCGGTAGCGAGCGATGAAGGGCACGGTCGAACCGCCGTCGAGCAGTTCCACCGCGGCCTTCACCTGCCGCTCCCGTACGCCGAGCTCCTCGGCGATCCTGCCTTCGATGGACCCTGCTCCGAGGGACCCGGGTGTCGTCACGATCCCGTACCGCCTTCTCCACTGAGGTTGCGCGGCAATTGTGGCAGGTGACGCCGACAACCGGGATCAGGGCCGCACCCGGCGGGGCGCCGGGCCCGGTGTCAGGCCCGGCTCGCCCGCGCGGAGGACGATGCTCCGCCGAACAACCGGGCGAGTGCCCGGAACGGCAGCGTGACCACCGTGGCGAGGGCGCCGCCGATCTGCCGCAGTACGTCTGCGATGGCACGGAACACGAACGATCTCCTTTCCTTGAGGGCTCTCGTCACCCCGGGTACCTCCGGACGGCGCGGGAAACCCCGGACCCAGGGCGCCTCATGGCAGAAAAGGTGGGAAATCCGTCGTTGCTGCCGTGCACGGGGCCGCCGAGAATCGAGGCCATGACGCAGCGAACCGTCCTCGTCACCGTCTTCGACGGCGTGCAGAGCCTGGACGTCACCGGCCCCGTGGAGGTCTTCGCCGGCGCGGAGAAACACACCCCGGGCTCCTACCGGATCCGCACGGCCTCCGTGGACGGCGGCCCCGTGCGCACCTCCAGCGGGCTGACCGTCGTACCCGACGGATCCCTGGCGGACACGGCGGATCCGCACACGCTGCTGGTTCCCGGCGGGGAGGGCACCCGCGACCCCGATCCGCGGCTGGTGGAGTGGCTGCGCGCGCACGGCCCGCGGGCCCCGCGCCTGGTCTCCGTGTGCACCGGCGCGATCCCGCTGGCACGGGCCGGACTCCTGGACGGCCGGCGCGCCACCACGCACTGGGCGTACTGCGACAAGCTCGCCCGGGACCACCCCGCCGTCCGGGTCGACCCCGACCCGGTCTTCGTCCGGGACGGACACGTGGCCACCTCGGCCGGGGTCACCGCGGGCATCGACCTCGCCCTCGCGCTGGTGGAGGAGGACCTGGGCCGGCAGGTGGCGCTGACCGTCGCCCGCCATCTCGTGGTGTTCCTGCGCAGGCCGGGCAACCAGGCCCAGTTCAGCGCCCAGCTGGCCGCCCAGACGGCCCGCCGGGAACCCCTCCGGGACGTCCAGCAGTTCATCACCGAGCACCCGGACGGCGACCTCGGCGTCGAGGCGCTGGCCGCCCGCGCGGCCCTCTCCCCGCGCCACTTCGCCCGCGCCTTCCAGGCGGAGACCGGCATGACACCGGGCCGGTACGTCGACCGGGTCCGCCTCGAACACGCACGCCGCCTGCTGGAGGACACCGCCGACGGCGTCGAACAGGTCGCCCGCGCCAGCGGCTACGGCACGCCGGAGGCCATGCGCCGCGCCTTCCTGCGCACCCTGGGCGCGTCCCCCGCCGAGTACCGCCGCCGCTTCCGGCCCGCTCCCGTCACCTGACGAACCCTCACCCGCCGTACACGACAAGGGAATCCCATGCAGATCGCCATCGTGCTCTACGACCGCTTCACCGCCCTGGACGCCGTCGGTCCCTACGAGACCCTCGGCCGGCTCCCCGACTCCGAGACCGTGTTCATCGCCGAGCGCACCGGTCCCGTCCGCACCGACACCGGGAACCTGGCGCTCACCGCCGACCGGACCCTCGCCGACGTACCGTCCCCGGACATCGTGATCGTGCCGGGCGGTCCCGGCCAGAGCGACCAGATGGAGAACACCGCCCTGCTGGACTGGCTGCGCGCGGCGGACGCCACCAGCACCTGGACCACCTCGGTGTGCACCGGCTCGCTGCTGCTGGCCGCCGCCGGGCTGCTGCGGGGCCGCCGCGCCACCTCGCACTGGCTCGCGCTGGACCAGCTCAGCGGCTTCGGGGCCGAGCCGACGGAGGAGCGGGTGGTCGTGGACGGCAAGTACGTCACCGCGGCCGGCGTGTCGTCCGGCATCGACATGGGCCTGACCCTCCTCGGCACCATCGCCGGTGACGAACACGCCCAGTCCGTCCAGCTGCTGGCCGAGTACGACCCCCAGCCGCCGTACGACGCCGGTTCGCCGCGGAAGGCACCCGCGCACCTCGTCGAGAAGTGGCGTGCCGCGAGCCGTTTCATCCTGACGTAGACACGCTCCAGGTGAAGCGCGGCTGCCGGCGCTCCAGGAACGCGGCGACGCCCTCCGCGACGTCGCCGCTGCCGCGCGCCTGGGCGGCCCAGTGGGCGTCACGGTCGGTGCGGCCGGCGGCGAACTCCTTGGCGGCGGCCTGGGTGAGCTGCGAACGGGACACCAGCACCCGGGTCAGGTCCGCGACCCGCTTGTCCAGCTCCCCCTCGGGCAGCACCTCGTCCACCAGGCCGGTGCGCAGCGCCCGCCCGGTGTCGATCAACTCGGCCGTGAACAGGAGGTACTTGGCCGTGGCCGGGCCGACCAGGGACACCAGCCGGCGGGTCGAGGAGGCCGGGTAGACGACACCGAGCCGCGCCGGCGTCACCCCGAACAGCGCGCCCTCCTCCGCCAGCCGCAGGTCGCAGGCCGCCGCGAGCTGTGCCCCGCCCCCCACGCAGTGGCCGCGCACCGCGGCGATCGTCGGCTTGGGGAACGCGGCAAGGGCCTCCTCGGCGGCCACCGCGAGGGCCGGTGCCTCCTCCGGTGCGTCCCGCAGCGTGGAGATGTCGGCACCCGCGCAGAAGGTCCCGCCCTCACCGGTCAGCACCAGCGCCCGTACCCCGGGGTCACGGGCCAGCGCGTCGAGGAGCGGGGGGAGGGCCCGCCACATCGCCGCCGTCATGGCGTTGCGCTTGGCGGGATGGCGGATCACCACGGTGGCGACGGAGTCGGTGACCTGGTGGGACAGCTGGGGCTCCATGCGGCGGATCGTAGCGGAGGGGTTCTCCGCGGCGGCCGGCCCAACCCGTACAACCCGACTAGTTCGCGAACCGGCGCCCGAGGGACAGGAACAGTCCCACCCCGTGACCCGGTCATGCGCAGTCGGTCAAAAACCGTTCGATACTTGCCTACTTGTGTTCAGGTATCCGGGCCGGCGCGCATCGTTACCAACACTCGACGTGTGGTGACAATCGAGCGCGAGGGTGGCGACCGGACGATGGACAACCACGGGCGCGAGGACGGCCCGCGCCCAGCGGGGGGCGGCGACAGGCCACCGGATCCACTGCCGTACGAAGGCGTCTGGCGGTTCACCGCGGCCGCGGTGGACGCCTCCGTCCCGCAGGCCCGGCACGCGGTGCGGGACCTGCTGCTGCGCCAGGGGGTGCCGGTCTCCGACGACCTGGTGCACGGGCTGCTGCTGATCGTCTCCGAGCTGGTCACCAACGCGGTCCGGCACGCGGCGCTGCTGTCGCCGGTGCTGGCCGTGGAGGTGGCCGTCGGAGCCGAGTGGGTGCGGGTGTCCGTGGAGGACAACCACCCCTACCGCCCGACGGCCCTGGAGGCCGACCACGGGCAGACCGGGGGCCGGGGACTCCTCCTGGTCCGCGAGGTGGCGCGGGAGGCGGGCGGGGTGGTCGACGTCGAGCACACCGCGAGCGGCGGCAAGGTGATCTGGGCCGCCCTCCCGCTCAAGCCCCCCTCGCTGCCGTAGCGCCCGCCCCCCGGCGACCCGCCACGGCACCGCCGTGGCGGCTACCAGCCGGCGGACGGGCCCGTCAGTTCCCTGACCGCCGGTCGGGCCGCGTCCAGCACGGTCATGAACCAGGCGGAGAACGGGTCCCGGGCGTGCCGCTCGGCCAGCTCGGCCGCCGTCACGAAGGCGGTCTGGGCGACCTCCTCCGGATCCGGCCCGAGCGGCGCCTGCACCAGGCCGACGAACAGGTGGTTGAACTCCTGCTCCACCAGGCCGGAGGCGGGGTCCGGGTGGTTGTACCGGACCGTGCCGGCCTCCGCGAGCAGCGACGGCGACACGCCCAGCTCCTCGTACGTGCGCCGGGCCGCCGCCGCGAACGGCGCCTCCCCCGGGTAGGGATGACCGCAGCAGGTGTTGGACCACACACCGGGGGAGTGGTACTTGCCGAGCGCCCGCTGCTGCAGCAGCAGCCGGCCCTGCTCGTCGAAGAGGAACACCGAGAACGCGCGGTGCAGCTGCCCCGGCGGCTGATGGGCGGCGAGCTTCTCCGCCGTACCGATCGTCACACCCTTCTCGTCGACCAGTTCCAGCAAAATCGCCTCTGCGGTGCCCTTCGACGAGCTGTGCGTCGCGGTGGCAGGTGTGATCGGCATAACCATCCTTCGCCTCGGTCTTCGCACCCCAAGTCTGCCGTACGAATCCGGCACTCCCGGCACGATCCCCCGTCCGCGCGGCGCGGCACCGGAGCCGGACCCGGTGGATCATCGTGCCCGGAGCCGGCCGCGGGGAACCGCCCGGGGGTGCGCCGAACGGCAGTGCGTACGGGTCAGTGGCACAGCCGCGCTTCGTGCTCGGCGTGCCCGCCCGGCTCCAGCTGGAAGGTGCAGTGCTCGACGTCGAAGTGATCGCCCAGGCAGCCCTGCAACTCGTGCAGCATCTTCTCGTGCCCGATGGCGTTCAGCACCTCCGAGCTGACCACCACGTGCACCGACAGCACCGGCATGCCCGAGGTGATCGTCCAGGCGTGCAGGTCGTGGATGTCCTCCACGCCGTCGAGGGCCAGCAGGTGCGCCCGTACGTCCGCCATGTCGACACCCTTGGGGGCCGCCTCCAGCAGCACGTCCAGCGTCTCGCGCAGCAGCTTCAGCGTCCGCGGCACGATCATCAGCCCGATGACCAGCGAGGCGACCGGGTCCGCCGCCTGCCAGCCGGTGGCCAGGATCACCGCCGCCGAGATCAGCACCGCCACCGAGCCCAGCGCGTCCGCGGCCACCTCCAGGAAGGCGCCGCGCACGTTCAGGCTCTCCTTCTGCCCGCGCATCAGCAGCACCAGCGAGACGGAGTTCGCCACCAGGCCGATCAGACCGAACACGACCATCAGGCCGCCCCGGGTCGCGGCGGGCTCCACGAACCGCTGGACCGCCTCGTACAGGACGTATCCGCCCACCCCGAGCAGCAGCAGGCAGTTGGCCAGGGCCGCGAGGATCTCGGCGCGGGCGTAGCCGTAGGTGCGGTTGGTGCTCGCCGGGCGGTTCGCGAAGTGCACGGCGAGCAGGGCCATGCCGAGGCCCACCGCGTCCGTCGCCATGTGCGCGGCGTCCGCGATCAGCGCGAGCGAGTCCGCGAGCAGGCCGCCGGCGATCTCGACGACCATCACCGTGAGCGTGATGCCCAGCGCGATCCGCAGCCGGCCCCGGTACGCGGCCGTGGCCGTACCCGTGGCCGGCGCGTGGGAGTGCGCGTGCCCGTGGTCGTGCCCTGCCCCCATGACTACCGCCTTCCGTGTGGCTGCCCGCAAGCCAGTGAACTACGGGGCCGGGGTGGGGGGCAACGCGGTACTGAACACCGTTGTCATGTGCCGTGACCTGCGGAAACGTTCCGCAGGTCAGGGGGCGGGAGCCCGGTCAGCTGCCGTGGTGCAACTGCCAGCCCGCCCATGCCGACTCGATCATCTCCCGCACCCCGCGCCGGGCCCGCCAGCCCAGTGCCCCGGCGGCCCGCTCGGCCGAGGCCACCGCGCGCGGCGCGTCGCCCGGACGGCGGCCCTCCACCACGGGCGCCCGGCGGTCCCCGGTGACCTCCCCGATCACCGTGATCAGCTCGCGCACCGAGACCCCCTCGCCCCGGCCGATGTTCAGCGTCAGATCACCGGTGAGGTCCCCCGAGGCCAGCCGCCGCGCCGCCGCCAGGTGGGCCTCCGCCAGGTCGGCGACGTGGATGTAGTCCCTGACACAGGTGCCGTCCGGCGTCGGGTAGTCGTCGCCGAAGATGCGCGGGGCCTCGTCCCGGGTGAGCCGGTCGAAGACCATCGGCACGATGTTGAACACCCCGGTGTCCGCCAGCTCCGGCGCCGCGGCGCCGGCCACGTTGAAGTAGCGCAGGCACACGGTGGAGATGCCGTGCGCCCGGCCCGCCGCCCGCACCAGCCACTCCCCGGCCAGCTTGGTCTCGCCGTACGGGTTCACCGGGGCGCACGGGGTGTCCTCGGTGATCAGGTCCACGTCCGGGTTGCCGTACACCGCCGCCGACGACGAGAACAGCAGGCGGTCGATGCCCGCCTCGGCGACCGCGTCCAGGAGCGTGGCCAGACCGCCCACGTTCTCCCGGTAGTAGCGGGTGGGCTGGGCCACCGACTCCGCGACCTGCTTGCGCGCCGCGAGATGGACGACGCCCGTCACGCCGTACTCCGCGAAGACCCGCTTCAGCAGTGCCCCGTCCAACGTCGACCCCTGGACCAGCGGCACCTCGGCCGGGAGCCGCGCGGGTACGGCGGCCGACAGGTCGTCCAGCGCCACGACGCTCTCCCCGGCGCCCGTCATGGCCCGTGCCACATGTGCCCCGATGTATCCGGCTCCGCCGGTGATCAGCCACGTCATGGTCGTCCACCCTATGCCGAACGGCCCGGTGTCCCGGTTGCCCGGGTCTGCTCCACGGGTTTGTGGGCGGGGCCCGGGATCCCCGATGATGATCGCGGCAAAGGCCGGGGCAGCCCCCGTGGGCCGGACCGTGAACGGCCGGTGAACACCGGCTCCGGACCATCCGATAGCCTCTGCCGACATGCCGCCCGGGTGCCGCGGGCAGGGCGGCCCACCATGCAAGAGACCGGCGCCCGCGCGCGCCGGCACCCAGGGAGTGAGTTCGGTTGTCGACCGCCATCGTCACCGGTCAGCCGGTCCCCGGATCGTCACTGGAGAACGATCTGCGGTCCCTCGGCTTCGACGTGCGCGTGGCCGCCGACGCCGCCGAGACGGAGTCCCTGCTCGCGACCGTGCCGGCCGACCGGCGCGTGGCCCTGGTCGACGCCCGCTTCGTCGGCCACCTCCACGCGCTGCGCCTCGGCCTGACCGACCCGCGCTTCCCGCTCGCCGCCGTGCCCGGTGCCGTCACCGCCCAGCCGGCCGCCCGGCAGGCGTTCGTCCGGGCCGTGGCCCGTGAGACCTCCGCGGCCGGCGGTACGGCCACCGCCCGCGCGGCCGAGGGCGGCGCCCCCGCCCTCGCCCTGGACAGCCTCGCCGACCGCGTCGCCGACGCCCTCGACGCCGACGCCGGTCCGGTGCACCGGCCCGAGCTGGGCAGCCTGGTCGCCGCCGTGCCCGCCGACCCGCAGGCCCGCAACGAGGCCCGGCAGGCCGTCTCCGCCGTCGACGAGGAGGCCGTCCGCCTGAAGTCGGCCGTGAAGTCCCGGGACGGCTTCTTCACCACGTTCTTCATCAGCCCCTACTCGCGCTACATCGCCCGCTGGTGCGCCCGCCGCGGCCTGACCCCGAACCAGGTCACCACGGCCTCGCTGCTCACCGCCCTCATAGCGGCCGGGTGCGCGGCGACCGGCACCCGCGGCGGCTTCATCGCGGCCGGCGTGCTGCTGATCGCCTCCTTCGTCCTGGACTGCACCGACGGCCAGCTCGCCCGCTACGCCCTGAAGTACTCCACCCTCGGCGCCTGGCTCGACGCCACCTTCGACCGGGCCAAGGAGTACGCCTACTACGCCGGCCTCGCCCTCGGCGCGGCCCGGGGCGGCGACGACGTGTGGGCCCTCGCCCTCGGCGCGATGATCCTCCAGACCTGCCGGCACGTGGTCGACTTCTCGTTCAACGAGGCCAACCACGACGCCACCGCCAACACCAGCCCCACCGCCGCCCTCTCCGACAAGCTCGACAGCGTCGGCTGGACCGTCTGGCTGCGGCGGATGATCGTGCTGCCGATCGGCGAGCGCTGGGCGATGATCGCGGTCCTCACCGCGCTCACCACCCCTCGGATCACCTTCTACGTCCTGCTCGTCGGCTGCGCCTTCGCGGCGACGTACACCACGGCGGGCCGGGTGCTGCGCTCGGTGACCCGCAAGGCGCGGCGCACCGACCGGGCGGCGCAGGCCCTCGCCGACCTGGCCGACTCCGGCCCGCTCGCCGGGGCCGTCGGGCGGGTGGCCCGGAAGGGCCTGCCCGGGCTCGCCGTGCCCGCCGTCGCCCTGCTCGGCGGCGCCGTGGTCGTGGCCTGCTCGGCCCTCACGGACTTCGGCGGGCCGCTGCCGGCCGCCGGCGCCGTCCTGTACGTCCTCACCTCGGCCCTGGCCGTCGCCCGCCCCCGCAAGGGCGCCCTCGACTGGCTCGTCCCGCCCTTCTTCCGGGCCGCCGAGTACGGCACGGTGCTCGCCCTGGCCGGTAAAGCGGGCGTGAACGGGGCCCTTCCAGCGGCTTTCGGCCTGGTGGCGGCCGTCGCCTACCATCACTACGACACGGTGTACCGCATCCGCGGCGACGCCGGAGCGCCTCCGGCCTGGCTGGTGCGCGTCATCGGGGGGCACGAGGGGCGGACGCTGCTCGTCGCCGTTCTGGCCGCGGTGCTCACCGCCGCGCAGTTCAAGGTCGCGCTCGAGGTCCTCGCCGTGGCCGTCGCCCTGGTGGTGCTCGTCGAGAGCATCCGCTTCTGGGTGTCCGCTGGGGCGCCCGCCGTACACGACGAAGGAGAAACCGCATGATCGGCCTCGTGCTGGCGGCCGGCGCCGGACGGCGTCTGCGCCCCTACACCGACACTCTGCCCAAGGCTCTGGTGCCGGTGGGTCCCGAGGGTGCGGAGGAGTCGCTGACGGTCCTGGACCTGACGCTGGGGAACTTCGCCGAGGTGGGGCTGACCGAGGTCGCGGTCATCGTGGGCTACCGCAAGGAGGCCGTGTACGAGCGCAAGGCGGCCCTGGAGCGGAAGTACGGCCTGAAGCTCACGCTCATCGACAACGACAAGGCCGAGGAGTGGAACAACGCCTACTCGCTGTGGTGCGGGCGTGACGCTCTGAAGGACGGGGTGATCCTCGCCAACGGCGACACCGTGCACCCGGTCTCCGTCGAGAAGACCCTCCTCGCCGCGCGCGGCGACGGCAAGAGGATCATCCTCGCCCTGGACACCGTGAAGTCCCTCGCCGACGAGGAGATGAAGGTCGTCGTGGACCCCGACAAGGGCGTCCGGCGGATCACCAAGCTGATGGACCCGGCGGAGGCGACGGGTGAGTACAT
>NZ_JBEXKG010000173.1:0-15104 GCF_040609555.1 Streptomyces sp. NPDC004658 | reverse complement strand
GCGGAACAACTCCCACAACTCATCCGGCACCAACCGCTCGGCAAGACTCGTCATGCTCAACACAACGAGCCAAACCGCCAAAGGAAACGACGTCTTAGTGTCAAGTTGTTAGACACCCCGGGGTGTGTGGCAGGCGAGTTTCATGGATGGGCGTCCGGAGATCGATTCGCTGGTGGCTGAGGTGGAGCGGTTCTGCCGCGGCCTTGGGCGGTTGGCGCCCGAGGCCAGACTGAGGCTGGCGGCCCGGCTGCGGGACGAACTGGGACGGGTCACGGAGAACGCGGTCGATGCGTCGATGGCGGCCGCGGCCCCAGCGGGGCTGGGGGCTGCGGAGAATCGGCCGGCTGGTGGGGCTGTCCCATGAGACGGTGCGCTCGCGTATCGGCCGCTCGGCGGGGAGAGAGCGGGCGTGAACGGCTTCGAACGGTTCCGGTCGGCCATCACCGACGAGAGCGACACGATCAGGGTGGCGGCCTTCGGCGAACTGGACCTCGGTTCCGTCGAGGATCTTCAAAAGATCCTCGGCCGTTGTCTGCAGGTGCCGGGAGTGCGGCGTGTGATGGTGGACATGTCCCAGGTCACCTTCTGCGACTGCTCCGGGCTGAGGACGCTGATGGAGGCGCGGGAGACGGCCCTGCGACGACGGATCTCCTTTGAGCTGACCGACGTGAAAGCATCGATCGTGATGCGCCTGCTCCCTATCACCGGGACGGACGCGTTGTTCGGACTGAACCCGTCAGCGTGAAGGCCCTGTTCTCGTATAGCTACGGCGAACGGACATGTAGCGTTGAGTGACTACGCGGGGCTGCGGTCGCGCTGCTGAAGGGCGGCGAAGTCGGCGTGTGCCGTCTCGACTGCCTCTGGGTACGCCTGGGTCTTCTCGTGTTCGGCGAGCGCCCGGTAGATGCTGGCGACGGACGGGTTCTGTCCCTTGCGCTTGCCGGTGGGGATGATCAGGGCGGGCTGGATCTGCTCGACGGACTCGCCGAGCGCCTTGCGCCGCAGCACGGTGTGCAGCATGTCGTCGGTGATGACCGGGGGCCGGCCGCCGTACTTACCCGGGTCTGAGTAGTTGCGGTACAGGATGTAGCGCTGAGATTGATCATGGCCCTGGGCTGGTGTTCTCGGCGGTGTTGATGCTCTCCGTCATCTGGCCCGGAATGCTCCCGGCCCTCTGGAGGGCAGCGAAGTCGGCGTGCGCCTGATCGACGGCCCCCGGATACGCCTGCCGCTTCTCGCGCTCGGCGAGCGCCCGGTAGATGCTCGACAGGCTCGGGTTCTGCCCCTTGCGCTTGCCGTTGGGGATGATCAGGTCGGGCTGGATCTGCTCGACCGTCTCGCCGTTCGCCCGGCGGCGCAGGACGGTGTAGAGCATGTCGTCGGTGATGACGGTCGGCCGGCCGCCGTGCTTGCCCTTGCGGGCCGCGGCGTCGAGTCCTTCGAGCGTGGACTCGCGGATGTTCTCCCGCTCGGTCTCCGCCATCGCGGCGAAGAACGCGAACAGCAGCCGGCCGTGCCCGGTGGGGTCGTAGATCCCGGCCAGGGGCCCGGCGAGCATCTCAAGGACTAGGCCGTGGGCGGCGAGGTGGTCGGCGAGCGCGGTCAGCTCGGCGGCGTCCCGCCCGAGCCTCTTCATCTCGTACACCGTGAAGATCACCCGGCAGTGCGGGGCGTGCGCCTTGATCTCCCGGGCGGCGGCGAGGGCGGCCTCGAACTTGGGGCGGACCCGCACCCGGGTGCTGATCTTCTCGGCGAAGATCTTGTCCCGGGGGATGTTCTTCGCGGCGAGCGCGTCCAGCTGGCTGTCGAGTTCCTGCCCGAGGGTCGAGCAGCGGGCGTAGCCGAGGCGGATGTCCGTGCTCGGGGTGTCCGGGTCGAGGGGCGCGGGCGCGGGGGTGCCGGGCCGCCACGGCTGCCCGGGGCCGCGGTCGGCCGGGGTGGGGACGCGCAGGAGCTTGGCCAGCCGGGGCACCTTGGTGAAGCGGCCGGTGTGGTAGGTGCCGGCGACCGCTCCGGAACGCGAGCGGCAGGGTGAGCCTGGCTGTGCGTGACAGCGCGGGCAGGGGTGGCGCTCGACGTCGTCCGCGTCGCTCGCCTGTGCGGTTTGAGGTTCCGTCATGACCCTGGATGGTGTCACAAACCATTCCCAGAACATGCCTTGCTCTGCTTTTGGGTGAGAACGAGTTCTGACAGTTAATCCGGCTTCCCGGAAGCTCCCAGCGAGTGCTGTTGATCTTGCTCCGAGAAAGGATCGTTTGTGAGAGTCATGACCATAGCTGAACTCCGATGGCTCGGGATGGGAGACGGCCAGGTTCAGCTACGGAAGCCGCAACGAACCCAGGGGCTCCTCCCTGGTCCGGTCGCGTCAACGCACCGGTTCTTCGGCGTTCCTGAAGAGAGCCTGTTGCGAACACGTGGCGCCCGTTGCCCGTGAACAACATTCGGTGAACGGACGATCGCTGGGTGATATCGAGCCAATGAGTCTGCTGTGCCTAGTGGCTTGGTCGGGACCGAACATACGATCATGCCGCTTCCCGGGAAGTTGAAGGCGACACACATCGAGCCTCCCATGAAGGGATCTTCATGCAGGTCCGCAAAAGACGCACGCTCGCAGCCCTTATATCCTTCGCGGCTGCAGCCACCATAGCTCTCACCAGCGCGCCTGGAGCTCAGGCTGGTACCCCGGTTCCCGCCCACGGCAAGCTGATCGGCTCGTTCACCCCGCAGGACCGCGCCGCTCACCCGGCCCCGCATCTGGCCAGCCCCATGAAATCCTCGACGGAGCGCTGTACACAGCTGCCCGCAGGTTCAGCCGCGCGGAAAGCCGGAGCCACCACCGCGTGTATCCAGGTGACCGGCCTGTCCGGCAGCAGCAACGCGGTGGACAGCAGTCGTCTGGACACTGCCCAGGCGGATGCGGCGACGTGCAGCGTCACGGCGGGCTCCTACTACTATCACCGCCACGACTACTGCCTCAACAACGGCGAAGTCACCTACACCGAATACAACGAGGAGAACCCCGGGGAGATCCTCGGCACCGGTGTCCTGACGGTCAGCAGCAATGCCACCCTGTCGGCATCGAGCGGTCAGTGGCAGGAGTCGGAGACGGTCACCCTCGCCGAGGCCACGGGCCTGGTCGAGGAGCTCAGTGTGGGATTCACGGCCAGCTGTGATGCCAGTTGCACCGCCACCGTGCCCAACGCCTGGGCCGGTAGTCGGCTTCTCACGGTGGGCCAATCGGCCTCCGGCAGCGTCACCTTCCTGGCGACGCCAGGGGCGGGCCTGGTCAGCAACATCACCCCCAGTTACGACCTGAACGTGACACAGCCCGGGGCCGTCCCGATCATCGAGGACGCCACCTGGAGCAACCCCCGCCAGGTCCGCTGTGACACCACCTTCGCCAACAACACCAGTACCGGCTGCGTCATCCCCAGCATCCGCGCTCAGCTCATCCTGCCGTTGTCCACGTACGGCGCGGCGGCAGCCACGTACGGCTGGGCTGAGAACAACCTGATCGACCACTGGGGAGCGGACGACAACCCCCTTCAACGGCTCGCCGACACGAGTGCACAGACGGCGAACCGCACGAACACGTGCGGGGCAGGGGCCTCAAGGCCGTTTGTGACGCTTCCGGCCACCGTCCCCGACGACTCCTGCGACGAATACCCCTTCGCCGGGTCATACCAGGGAGGCACGAACGGCGGGCTGTGCGCGGACATCGTTCCCCTGCTTGAGAACGGCGTCTGGAACTTCTACCAGGATCCCAACGCTCCTGCGGTCACCCTCAACGAGCCGTGCGTCCGCGGCCACGTTCCATCGACTCAGAACTCAGCGGCCGGCGGCAAGCTGGGCAGTAACAACCAGACCGAGCGTGTCCTCGATCTCGAGAAGTTCGATGTCGTAATCACAGCCTGGTCCCTCCAACGGCTGTCCCCGGGGGAAAACCCGGGGACAGCCGCGTCCCCACAGAACTACAGGAGCACGGATGACTAAGTCCTCCCCGAGCTGGGACTGGATGCTGCATGGCCGCTACGAGGGCTTCTGCCTCACCTTCACCCACGGCATGACCCCCGCGGCAGTTCTCCAACGCTACGGAGCCGACCCCTCCGGAGTCCGCAGCATCGCATTCCCCCAGGTTTACGAGATCCTCCAGCCGGGCCCGGACACCTCCGTCCTCAGAGTCGGAATCTTCCAAGAATGGACCTTCTGTTTCGAGACTCTCGGCATTCAGGGCATCATGCCCGCAGTCCTCGCGGCGCTCTCTCAGGGCACGCAGACGGTCGCCGTCAACCTGGGAGCCAACGCACTGCACATCCTGGAGCACTGGGCGGACGGACAGCCACGCGAGCGCTTCGAACCAGGACAGGCATCCTCCCTGCAAGCTGCCGATGCCCACCCATTCTGGGAAGCGGCCGTACGCCACCAGGACGACCACCAGGGCCTACCGGCCGTCCTCGGTGCTCTTGAAGCCGTCGGTGACCGCATCGGCGGACACCTCACCGCCGACCTCCTCGAAGGCCCGCTGCTCAGCACCGTCCTGCCGTGGGCCCTTCCCCCACTACCCTCACCCGCGGCGTCCCTTCCCTTCGTCCATGCGACGGAGACGAGGCCCCTTGGTCCGCGCATTGGCAGCTTCCGCCCACCGGCGCGGTAAAGCCGCTCCGCAGCAACGGACCGTCTGGTCCCCCGTCGGTAGCGCTTCGCTTCGAACGATAGAAGCCGCACCGCCAGGAACTGCCCTGCGCCAGCACACGCCGCCGGCGCGATGCCATGGAACCATCACGGAAACAAGCGCCACGATCCCTTCCCGCAGCCACGTCGCAGTGAGGCACCCCAGGTTGCTTCAAGCGTGCGGGGCAACGTCGTCTTCGCCTGGGCTCCGGCCAGGCCCGGAGCCCAGGCGTCACGCCAGAGCTGCGGCTGCCTCCCCCTGCGGGGTGCGCGGGCCGGGCACCGTCGCCCGGGTGAACAGGTGCAGATCGAGGCGGCTGTTCATGTCCAGCTCGAACCGGCCGTAGGGGTTGACGTGGGTCCAGAACAGCGGGGATAGCGCCCGGCGGTCCGCGTCGGTGAGCTTGTCCGCCCACTTCCGATCGGCCAGAACCTCCTGCATCAGCAGCGTGTTGACGTGCACCAACGCGGATTGGAGCAGGTGCAGTGCGAGCATGCTGACCTCCTGGGACTCCTTGTCCGCACCGGCCAGATCGCCGTCCTTGCCGTAGAAGAGGTCCTTGTTCGCGCTGTTCCAGTTCTCCACCACCTGCAACCCCTCGTGGATCTCCTGGCGCATCTCGACGTCGGCGAGGTAGTCGCAGACGAACGAGGTCCGCACCGCCCGGCCCAGTTCCTCGATCGCCCGGTACGTCGGGTGCTTCGGCCCGCCCCGGGTGAAGCGCCGCAGGACCTGCTCGGCCTCGGCGGTACCCAGCCGCAGGGCGGTGGTGTACTTCACGATCTGGTCGTACTGCTGGGCGATCAGGTCCCAGTCGATCGTCTTGGTGGAGAGCACCGGGCCCAGGTTCGGCCAGTTCTCGTCCTCCCCGGCCGCCGGCCGGTACAGCTTCGCCGAGCCGATGTTCTTCAGCCGGGGCATCAGCTTGAAGTCGAGCATGTGCGCGAAGGCGAACCCGACGATGGAGGCGCCGTGGGTGTCGGTGTACTGCCGGTCCAATTCCATGTCGGTGCAGTGCCGCAGCACGCCCTCGATCATCGAGGCGACCTCGGAGGCCGAACAGCTCTTGAGCTGGCTGTAGATGCAGACGGATTTCCGTTCGACGTGCCAGTAGATCATCACGCCGGGGCCCCGGTAGCGCTGGTGCCACTCGGTCATCAAGTTGGAGGACCAGGCGCCGAACTTGCGGCTGTCGGAGGCGCACGCGGTGCCGGTTCCCCACCACATCTCGTCCCGGACGGCGAAGGTGGCGTTCACCAGCTTCCGCAAGGCCGCGCGCATGTTGGCGCGGTTGACGAACAAGTGCCGCACCCGCCGCAGGGTGGCCTCGCTCTCGCCGTGCTTGCCGGTCACCGCGACCCGCTTGATCCCCATGTTCGTGCCCAGCCCGAACAGGACCAGCAGCAGCCGGCGCCGCAGCACATCCTTCGACAGGATCTCCCTGGTGGCCACCGAAGTGAACTCGGCGATGAAGTTCGTGTCGAACTCGGCGTACTTCAGGATGTCCAGCAGGTCGATGGTGCCCCAGCGGCGTTCAATCTCACCCTTGACCGCCACCAGGCTCTCGGGCTCCTCCTGCTTGCCGCGTGGGGAGACCCTGATCCACGGCTCGCCGTGCTTCTTGACGATCGCCACCCCGCCCGTCGTGCCCTCCTCCAGCGCCTGCTCGAAGCGGTCCAGCGAAGCACGGAGCTTGTCTTGCAGGGCGGTGATGAACTCTCCGGCGTCCTGCGGCTGACCCAGCGCGGCGTAGTGCACGTCCCGGTTGTCCTCGAAGTCCGACGGCAGGTCGTCCTCCGGGTTACGCCACCGATTCGCCCCCACCACCCAGATCTCCCGGCGCCGCACCGCGTCTCGCAGCGCCACCAGCACGCACAGTTCGTACGGGATGCGCTCGACACGGCCCTTGTCGTCCACCACCGCCGCCCGCCACTGCTCAGTCACCACCCCCGCCAGCGGCACACTCTCCGCCGCATCGAAGAACGCGCCCTCCTTCAGCGGCTGGTCCAAGTAGCGCTGGAGCAGGTCGATCGCGTCCATCACTGGCCGGTAGGCGGTGTTGTTGCACTTCAGCTCCAGTGCGCCCAGCAGCGGCGAGAGCATCCGGCGCCAGTGCGCCGAGTACGACGACCGCAGCACTGTGCGGACCCGGGCCTTGTAGCGGGCCTCGTTCGCCGCGGCCTCCGCCGCCAGGGCCTTCAGCGTCTTCTCCCCGCCGACCACCGGGTAGATCACCCGCCGTACCGTGCCGGACGGCTCCGACAGCGCCGCCTCCGCGACCCGCAACAGCATGCCCTCCTTGCCCCGGACCTTCTTCAGCTCGGCGTTCAGCTCCTTGTCGACCTTCCGCTCTGCACGGGTGTTGATCTTCAGCACGAGCTGGATGAACAGGTCCACCAGCGAGTCGGTGATCTCCGTCTGCCGCACATGGCACAGCGCGGCGAGCAGCGTCAGCCGCCGCGGAGGCTTCATCCGCTCCAGGTTCGCCGGGTACTCCTTCGACGCCCGCGCCCGCCACGCGTCCACCAACTTCTCCGACACGTCCGCGAACAAGTCCGCGGGCAGCTCCAGCCGCCGCACCCGCTCCAGCTTGTTCACCTCCGCCAGCAGGCTCTCCAGGCCCGGCGCCCCCGGGTCGGCCTTCAATTCGGCGAAGTGCGACCGCCCGCCGCCCGCCACCGAGCCCTCGCCCGTCTCGTCTTGGCTGCCAGCGACCAGGTCCTCCAGGCGCGAGCGCGTCGCGTGCGAGATCCGCTCCACCCTGCTGCGGCAGAACTGGGCCTCGAAGTCCTTGACCGCCTTGCCCACCAGCCGCCCGACCTGTCCCGGGGCCGGCGGCTCGATGTGGTCATTGCGGCACCGGGCCACCACCGCCGCCGCTAGCCGATCCCGCGACAGCTCCACCGGGCACAGCTCAGCGGCCAGCCACTCAGCCAGCCGCTCCTGGTCCTCTTCGGTGTTCGCCCGGAACCCGTACGCCGCCCGGATCTCTCCCCGGTGACGCTGAACCGCCTTGCCCTGCCAGTCGTAGGCGGCCCACGCCTCCGCTGGCACCTTCACCTGCTGAGCCACGTACTCCACCGCGGCGGCTGGCATCTCCTTGACCGTCTCGGGAAACCGAGCCTCCACCTCAAAGAACTTCAACAGCATCGCGAAACCCAGCCGGTTCGCCCCCGACTTGTTCCGCAACCGCTTCATGTCGTCTTCGAGCAGCGTCCAGACCTCGATCAGGTCCTCCGGCTCCCAGTCCTGCCGCACCCGTACTCCCTCGCCAACCAGTTGGATCACCACAGCGTGGCGACCGAGCACCAGTCAGAACGTCAGAAGATCAGGACCGTTGCCAGATGGTTACGGAGCGCTACATGTCCGTTCGCCGTAGCTATACGAGAACAGGGCCGTGAAGGGATGCGTGAGCATGCTGGGTTGACGGGCCCGTGACCGCTGCGGTTCCTGCACGTTGGGTGAGGTGACACGCGTGCACCGGAGTGTTGTGCGGTCCCAGTTCTCGCCGGCGTGGGGTTGGGAACCGCTGGCTTTGGTGACCGCCCTGTCATGGCAGGTGGCCCCTGGTCTTCCCCTCGAAGACCAGGGGCTATCGACTTTCCTCGGTGGTACCGGCCGGTGGAGCCGTCGCCGCGGTGCGGCAATGTGGCCCATTCGAAGGGTGGCGCGCGACCGGACGAAGTACATCGGCAACGGCCGGCCTGGTAGCTCCACGCGCCGCCGGAGGTACGGGGCCGGACCGGCGGAGCCCGACCCCGTACCGCGCAGCCTAGCTGGCCCAAGCCAGCGCCCTAGCAGGCTCTCTAGCAAGCGCGCTAGGCAGCTAGCTAGCGCGCCAGGGCTTCGGCGTAGTCGCGTGATGCCCGGTTCATGATGATCTGCCAGTTCGGCAGTGCCCCGGAACGCGACAGGCACGGCTTCCAAGATCATGGAGTTCTCGACGCCCCGTGATCCGAGTGGAAGACCGTGCCTGCCGACGCATCATCGCCGATCCCGCCTGCCCTTGACCAGCTCCGCGAGCATCCCGGGGTCGTATCCGCCGAGGTCCCGCGCCTGCTGGAGCGGCTGGCCGAGGTGCCCGACCCACGAGACCCACGCGGCGTACGGCACGCTCTGGTTGCCGTGCTCGCGCTGACCGCGTGCGCGGTTCTGGCGGGGGCGACCTCTGTGCTGGCAGTCAGCGAGTGGATCGCCGACGCCCCGCCGCACATCCTTCAACGCCTCGGCATACGCCTCGACCCACTGTTCCCGAAGCGGTTCCTGCCTGCAGAAACGACGGTCCGGCGGCTGCTGGCCCGCATCGACGGCGACGCACTGGACCGGGCCGTCGGGAGCTGGCTCGCGGACTGTCGGCCGAAGAGGGCCGAGGCCGCCGGGCTGCGGGGCCTGGCCGTGGACGGCAAGAGCCTGCGAGGTGCGGCCAAGGCGAAAGGCCGGAAGATCCATCTGCTCGCCGCGCTGGAACACACCAGAGGCCTGGTCCTGGCCCAGCTGGACGTCGGCGAGAAGACGAACGAGATCACGTGCTTCCAGCCACTGCTGGACACCGTCGCTGACCTGGCAGGAACCGTCGTCACCAGCGACGCGATGCACACCCAGCGCGAGCACGCCGACTACCTCCTCGGCCGGGGCGCCCACTACATCGTGATCGTCAAGGGCAACCAGAAGAAGCTCCGCCGACAGCTCAAGTCCCTTCCTTGGAAAGACATCCCGCTTCAGGGCCGCACCAAGGGTGTCGGCCACGGCCGCTCGGAGATCCGCCGGATCAAGGCCGCCACCGTGAACAGCCTCCTCTTCCCCAGGACCCGCCAGGCCGTCCAGATCAAGCGCCGCCGCACCGACCGCAAGTCCGGCAAGACCACCGTCAAGACGGTCTACGCTGTCACCAGCCTGACCGCCGAGCAGGCCACCCCGTCCCAGCTCGCCCGACTCGTCCGCGACCACTGGAAGATCGAGGCCCTGCACCACGTCCGCGACACCACCTTCGCCGAGGACGCCTCCCAGTTGCGGACCGGCAACGCACCCCGCGCAATGGCCACCTGGCGCAACCTCGCCATCGGAGCCCTCCGCACAGCCGGAGTGAAGAACATCGCGGCCGGCCTCCGCCGCAACGCCCGCGACCCTCACCGACCCCTCACACTCCTCGGCCTCGGATGATCACGAACCGAACGTCATGCAACTACACCGAAGCTCTGGGAGTTACGTAACCACGGAACGGCATCCCACCGGGACTCTGCCCACCGGCCTACTCTCCCGGCGGAACTCGAACGAAGCCATCGGCCCAATGGTCCTCATCGAGCTCGTAGGCGTCGAAGTGGAAGCACTCCGGTTCATCACGGAAGCCTGGTAGCAGTCGAGCCTGACGCATACGCTCTTCAACCCGTTCGAGGGTTGAGTAGATGCCGAGCAGCTTTACGTCGTCGCCGTCCGCCTCGTCGCAGAACACGCCGCTCTCATCGACGTGCACTGTCGAGCCGTCGTCGCCGGCTTCGTTCTGGTGGCCGACATGCCACAGCGGATACACGATCACGGACGCGAAGCTATCAGCACACGAGTTCGTGGGGCCTGCGACGCTCGGCGCCCCTCACCTCCTGGGACCTCACGAACACAAACCGGGCATCACGCGACTTCACCGAGGCCCTGGCTAGCGCGCTCGCGTGCGACGAGCGCGGCATGCTCGGCGGGAAACGCCGCCCTGAGAGTGAGGCTTGAGGCTATTCACATTGAATCCGACCGGGCCGGAGGGGGTAGTCAGGTTGTCCGCGAGAGATTGAGGAGTCATGGAAAGACACTCAACGTGCCCCGAAGCATTTCCCTTACAAAGGCAAGCGGGCGCAGTGCATCGCGGAAATCCCCGCCCTCCGTTTGATCGCAGTTGAGCGCCTCGCTTCATCTGATCATGAAGAACGGCAGGGATTTTCGCGGTGGGCGGATAAAACGGCTGCGCCGGTAACGGCGCCCGGCAGCATATAGTGTTGACGCCCTTTCGAGGCAGCAGCACCGTAAGACGAAAAGGGCCGACGCCCTCAGTCCGCACTAGGTGCGGGTGGCACGGGCGCCGGCCGGCCGGAAAACCTCCCCAGGGAGGCATCCGGGAGCAGTGTATCGGGGGCTGGGCCGTCCCCGGGGAGAGGACTCGTGGTGATCCGTGCGGGCCGCAGTGTGTACACCCTGGCTGATCTGGCGGCGTTGGAGGGCCGGGCGCTGGGGACGTACCGCAACCGCCGGATGCACCGGCGTGCGGGGCATCCGGCACCGGTCAGCTCGGCGGCGGCACGGGTGCTGCTGTACGACGTGGAGCAGGTGGACGCGTGGCGTGCCGGCCTGCCGGTGCCGCCGCTGCCCATCGAGGATGCCCCCGGTGATCTCCTGGACACGCCCGAGGCGGCGGCGCTGGCGGGGGTGACGGCCAGGTCGTGGGAGACCTACCGGCGTGATCCGGCGCTGGCCGCGCACGTGGTCCAGGTGCGCGGGCAGCAGCTGGCGGGTGAGGCGGCCGGGGTGGAGCACTGGCCGCGCGCCGTGGTGGTGGCGTGGCTGGAGGACAGGCCGGGACGGGGCCAGGGCGGGGGTCGTCCGCCCGGCGCCCGCGACGGGCTGCCCCGTCAGGAGATCGTGCCGCGCACCGCCGCTCTGCTCGCCGCTGAGCCGGCTGTCACGGCCGCGGAGGTGAGCCGGCGCCTCGGCGTGCACCCGGACAGCGCGCACCGGGCGCTGAGGGAGCTGCGGGTGGCGGCGGTGGCGGCGCTGCTGGAGCAGGAGCCGGCCGCGAGCGCTCAGGACGTTGCCGCGCGGCTGGGGTACCCGCTCCGCACGGCGCGCACCGCCCTCACGGTCGCGCGCGCCACAGCCCGTGACCACGCGCCAGACGCCCCGGACAGCGGGGGGCTGACCCTCTTCTGACTCCGGCTTCGCGGAGGCCCCGGCAGCGCCGCTTGAACGCATCCCGCTGTGGATACCCCGGCGACAACACAGCTCGGGACGAAATGCGCATTACGCCATTCGGGCGCATCCTGAAGGCGGCCCAACCAGGTGCCACAGACCGACCCTGCGGGAGGTGCTGTGATCCTGTTTGCCCTGCTCGTGCCAGTCCTGATGATGGCATTCCTCTTCATTACGACGGCGCTCGAAGAATTCCTGTTCCCCCACGACACAGCGGAAGACAGCCTCGATGGCGAGGCCCACGGCGCTTCAGGCCCACGCCGTGCCTGAACCCCGACCCGGACCCCTGTTGAAACCTGTACATCGGGTCGTCGCTCCTCAGCACGGATGCCCTGCGCCGCCTTACGAGGCGCAGGGCATCCGTGCAGCGGCAGGGATCAGCCGATGTGGTAGATGGTGACGGTCACCTCTCCGTCCTCACCGGGGATGGTGTAGACGCCGGGGCCGTGGAAGGGTTCGCAGCCGTTGGCGAGGACGTCGTCGGCGTTGATGCCGGTGTCGTCCTCACCCACGAAGGCGCACACCTCGCTGATGAAGTGGTCGGCGTAGCGGTGGGTGACTCCGGCCTCCGGGTAGCGCGGCAGGGTGGGGGTGTTGATGTCCAGGTCCGGGTGCTCCCACAGGGCGGTCTGCCGCAGGCCGTCCTGGACAAAGACCCGGCCGTAGGGCTCGGGGAGGTCGTTGTCGTCGTTCTCCTGGGGGTTGGAGAACTCGATCGAGTAGGTGATCAGCCCGCCCGGGTACGGTGCCTGAGCGGCGGGCTGAGCCTGAGCCGAGCCGGCCATGCCCGCCAGCACGAAGGCCGCCGATGCCGCAACGGCCAGTCGGCGAACTAACGTTGAGCGCATACCTTCCTCCTTCACTCCGCGTAGTCGTGCGGATACGTTGAGGAATTTAGCGGTGCCTCAGACGGCCCGGCGAGCATCCAGGGGGTAAACCGCTCTGGGGGGTGGCACCGATGCTCCCCCGCGCTCAAGTGCGCGGGTGGCCAACCCCGAGGCGATGAGGCAAGAGCCAGCAACTGAGCGCCAGCGTACGGGAGTCGTACCAGACCAGTTCTGCTCCCGCTCCGCGAAGCCCTACAGCGCGCCGCTGGAGGGCCCCGGCGTCCCTCGGGTGCGCTCGGGACCGGGCGGGGCGCAGCAGGCGCGACAGGGCGCAGGGACAGCCCTTTTCCAGGGGTGGGGGCGGACCCCTTGCGCGCCGGCTGCCCCGGCGCGCCAGGGGTCCGGCCGTGCGCTCCGCGCCCAGACCGCGCTCCGCGACCGCGCCCCCTTGCCGACCCCGCTACGCGGCGCCGGGTCGGCACCCGGCCCCGCGCCCCGCCCCCACCCCGGGCAGACCGCCCCGCTCGGCGGGGTACCGCACCCGGCTTCCGGGGTGAAAAAGCCCGACCTGGACGAGCTGCGCGCCCGGGGTGTGCTCGGCGCCCACTCGGCGACGACGCCGACACCGCGGCGCACGCTCGGCGCCGGCGGCCGCGCCGACGAGAAACCGACCGAGCCCACCACCTGACGCGCCCTCACCGGAAGCCCGCAGGCGCCCGATAGGGTCGGTTCGGCGTCACAGTTATGCCGATAGCCGTGACGCTGAGGGGGTACGCCACGGCCGCTGGGTTTCGTGCCGCGGTATGGCACCCTTGAAGCAGCTCTCGACCGGGACCGCCCGGCTGGTGGCTCACGACCGCCGGAGAGTACGCAGCGACGGACCCCTCCGCCCAAGACTGCTCCGTCGGAGGGTGAACCGGCTGACGATCCAAGATCGTCGGACCGGGCGCTGTCTGCTGCGGTAAGCCGCCCCGTCAGTGCGGAGATTGCTCTGGCACTTGATGGGGGTCACCGTGACGGCGCTGCTGCCGTTCCTCGCCCGCGTTCCACTGCTCGCGTGGGCCCTGCTCGCGGTCGTACTGCTCTACCTGTTGCTGATTGTCGTGCTGGCGCTCACCGCGGTGTACGCGAAGAAGCCGGCCCGGCGGCGGGCGGCGGCCGACATGGTTCGGACTCTGTGGTTCGCCGGCAGCCGGAACGACGACCAGCCCCCAGCCTCCGAATCCCGGACGTGACATACACGCGACCGAAGCCGGACACCTGGTCCGGCTTCAGCTGCCTGGGCAAGCCTCAGAACGGCGGTTCATCGGGGTAAGAGGCTCGGCCTCCCCAGCCGGACAGCGGGGCGGGCGAAGGGGGTGGAGCGTCCAGTGCCTCGTTCCACAGGTTCCGCAGGGCCTGCCGATGCGTGGTCGGGTCGTCAGTGAAACCGCCCGACCAGCGCTGCATGTCTGGGTCGATGCTGGCTCGCTCGCACAGCACCGTGAGAACTGCATCGACTACGGCCCAGCTCAGCGGGACAGTCATACCCCGCAGCATCTTGCGGATGGTCTCCCGGCTGGCCGTGAAGGCGTCGAACTCCGAGTTCTCGGCGATGTCGTCGGCGATGGCCCGCAGCGTGGGACGTCCGGCATCCCGGTAATACGAGAACAGCGCCTCAACAAATTGGCGTCGCGGCCCGTCCGGCAGCTCCGCCTCGGTCGGCATGCGCAAGACCTGTGCCATCGAACCCCTCCCCTGGCCTCCGACCAGGTAAGTCTACCGATGACAACCGATGGCACGCTAAAACCTCACAATGACCAGCCTTGGCAACCAAAGAACCCCCGCTGACCAGCGCAAACCCGAGTGACCAAGTGGTGGGAACAGTCCTTCAGACTGGATGTGAGAGCGCCGAACTCGCCCAGAACTTGCGGAGTTCGGCTGCGGCCGTCGTCGCCCCAAAAAGGGCGACGGCCCCCTGTTGCCTCAGGGAGCCGCCTCGTGAAGCGAACCGACAGCTCCACACCAGGAGGAACCATCAGCACTAAATCAGAGCCTACGGGCCCGCAGAAGGAACCGGCACACCGGCCTCGCTGGATCTTCTGGAAGGGCAGGGGTCGCAACCCCGACCTTTGCAAGCGCCGACGCGCCAATACCCTGCAGTCTCTTGTGCGCACTGCCGTTTACGGCCTAGTTCGCGGAATGACCACGGCTGCGGGTGGCGCGGTCGTCACCGGCACACTCTGGTGGATCCGCCACCAGTGATCAGCGGCGTCCTGCCCGCGGGCAGGACGCCGCAGTCGTTTCAGAACGCAAGCCGAACGCATGACAGGATCAGTGCGACGCGGGTAGGCCCGCACGAGCATGCGGTACCAAGGAGTCCCGGCCAGCGACCAACTCCGGTACGTACTTATACCGCGTCGTACGGGAGACACCGAGCAGTTTCGCGATCGAGGTGATCGTGTTCTCCGGCTGCGCGAGCAGCGCGCGAGCGTGCCGGATCTGCTCCTCGTTCATCGCCGGCGGCCGCCCGATACGTTCGCCGCGGGCGCGCGCGGCCCTGCCAGGCCCTCGTGGGTGTGCGAATGTGCGAAAGGCATTGGGTTCGTCGGGTGGGTGGAGGGGGGAACGGTGCGGTGAGCTGGTGTTTTCGGGGTTCGCTCGGTCGGTGGGTTTGACCG
>NZ_JBEXKG010000172.1:0-15171 GCF_040609555.1 Streptomyces sp. NPDC004658 | reverse complement strand
CGCGACCGATGTGGCGCGGCTCCTCGGCGCCGGCATCGCGACCACGGCCCTGGCCCGGGACGCACTGCCGTACCTCACCGGCGTGGCGGGTCCGCCCGGCAGCGAGGCCGCCGCGACGCTGCTGCGGGAGCGCGACACCGGTGCCGAGGACCTGGACGTCGGGTCCGTCTGGGCCGACGTACTCGCCCGGCGCGGGCCGGTGCTGCTGGAGTTCGTGGTGGACGGCGAGACCCCGCCGGGCTGGTCGGTGGCCGTGGACGCCGCCCGGAATCCCGGTCGCGGCGGCCCCGGCAACCCCTTGGCGAAACTCTCTCGGGTACCCGGGTGACAGCACCTCACACCTGTTGTCGCGAGTGAAAATCGGCGGCTTCCGGAGGTTGGCCGGTTCCTTTGTCCCCACCCGTGAAGGTGGGTTAGCCTGCGGCGTATTTTTCTCATCATGCAAATCCGTGAACTGCGGAAATGCACACACCAACGGCCGGGCGGCGCTGGGCTCTCGGCCGCGGTTCCGAGCCCTCGCCGCGGGGGCTCTTGGGGAGCGGATCGAGGGTGCGCATGGCCGGCAAGGCGACCGGGACGACCGAGGCTGTCCCGGGTGACCACGAACTGAGAATGCTGCTCGCGGGACTGACGGCCGTGCGCGACGGGGACTTCGGCACCCGGCTGCCGGACGACTCCACCGGGCTCATGGGCGACATCGCCACCGTCTTCAACGGCATGGTCGACCAGCTGTCCGTGTTCACCTCCGAAGTGACCCGGGTGGCCCGCGAGGTGGGCACCGAGGGCACCCTCGGCGGCCAGGCGCAGGTGCCGGGCGTCTCCGGCACGTGGGCCGATCTCACCGACTCGGTCAACGCGATGGCGGGCAACCTCACCACACAGGTGCGCGACATCGCGCAGGTCGCCACCGCCGTGGCCAAGGGCGACCTGTCCCAGAAGATCGACGTGCCCGCGCGCGGCGAGATCCTCCAGCTGAAGGAAACCGTCAACACGATGGTGGACCAGCTGTCCGCCTTCGCCGACGAGGTCACCCGGGTCGCCAAGGAGGTCGGCACCGAGGGCCGGCTGGGCGGTCAGGCCCAGGTCCCCGGGGTCGCCGGCGTGTGGCGCGACCTGACGGACTCGGTCAACTTCATGGCCGGGAACCTGACGGCGCAGGTGCGCAACGTGGCCCAGGTCACGACCGCGGTGGCGCAGGGTGATCTGTCGCAGAAGATCACGGTGGACGCGCGGGGCGAGATCCTGGAGCTGAAGAGCACCATCAACACGATGGTGGACCAGCTCTCGGCGTTCGCGGACGAGGTGACCCGCGTGGCCCGTGAGGTGGGCACGGAGGGCCGGCTGGGCGGGCAGGCGGACGTCAAGGGCGTCAAGGGCACCTGGCGGGACCTGACGGACTCGGTCAATTTCATGGCCGGGAACCTGACGGCGCAGGTGCGCAACGTGGCCCAGGTGGCCACCGCGGTGGCGCAGGGTGATCTGTCGCAGAAGATCACGGTGGACGCCCGCGGCGAGATCCTGGAGCTGAAGAACACCATCAACACGATGGTCGACCAGCTCTCCGCGTTCGCCGACGAGGTGACCCGGGTGGCCCGCGAGGTGGGCACCGAGGGCCGCCTCGGCGGTCAGGCGCAGGTGCGCGGGGTCGCCGGCACCTGGAAGGACCTCACCGACAACGTCAACGTGATGGCGTCCAACCTCACCGGCCAGGTCCGCTCCATCGCGCAGGTCGCCACCGCCGTGGCCAAGGGCGACCTCTCCCAGAAGATCACCGTCGAGGCCAAGGGCGAGGTCGCCGCCCTCGCCGACGTCATCAACACCATGGTCGACACCCTGTCGGCGTTCGCCGACGAGGTGACCCGGGTGGCCCGCGAGGTGGGCACCGAGGGCCGCCTCGGCGGTCAGGCGCACGTGCCCCACGTGGCCGGCACCTGGAAGGACCTCACCGACAACGTCAACTCCATGGCGAACAACCTCACCGGCCAGGTCCGCAACATCGCGCTGGTCACCACCGCCGTGGCCAAGGGCGACCTGTCGAAGAAGATCGACGTCGACGCCCGCGGTGAGATCCTGGAGCTGAAGACCACCATCAACACGATGGTCGACCAGCTCTCCGCGTTCGCCGACGAGGTCACGCGCGTGGCCCGCGAGGTGGGCACCGAGGGCCGGCTCGGCGGACAGGCCGAGGTCGAGGGCGTCTCCGGCACCTGGAAGCGGCTCACCGAGAACGTCAACGAACTCGCCGGCAACCTCACCCGGCAGGTACGCGCCATCGCCGACGTCGCCAGCGCCGTCGCCGAGGGCGACCTGACCCGCTCCATCACCGTCGACGCCTCCGGCGAGGTCGCCGACCTCAAGGACAACATCAACTCCATGGTGGAGTCCCTGCGCGAGACCACCCGGGCCAACCAGGAACAGGACTGGCTCAAGACCAACCTGGCCCGCATCTCCGGCCTCATGCAGGGCCACCGCGACCTGCCGGTCGTCGCCGAGCTCATCATGGACGAGCTGGTGCCGCAGGTGTCCGCCCAGTACGGCGCCTTCTACCTCGCCGAGGAGAGCGACTCCGGGCCCGAGCTGCGGCTCGTCGGCTCCTACGGCCGGCCCGAGGACGACACCCGGCCCGTCCGCATCGCGTTCGGCCGCTCCCTCGTCGGCCAGGCCGCGCGCAGCCGCCGTACCATCGCCGTGGACGAGCTGCCGCCCGGATACGTCACCATCTCCTCCGGGCTCGGACAGGTCGAGCCGACCGCGCTGCTGCTGCTGCCGATCGTCTTCGAGGAACAGGTCCTCGGCGTCATCGAGCTGGCCTCCGTGACCCCGTTCACCGCCGTCCAGCGGGACTTCCTCCAGCAGCTCGTGGACACCATCGGGGTCAACGTCAACACCATCGTCGCCAACGCCCGCACCGACGAACTGCTCCAGGAGTCGCAGCGGCTGACCAGTGAACTGCAGTCCCGCTCGGCCGAGTTGCAGGCGCGGCAGGAGGAACTGCAGCGCTCCAACGCCGAACTGGAGGAGAAGGCCTCGCTGCTGGCGGAGCAGAACCGGGACATCGAGGCGAAGAACCTCCAGATCGAACAGGCCCGGCAGGAACTGGAGGCGCGCGCCCAGCAGCTCTCGCTCGCCTCCAAGTACAAGTCCGAGTTCCTCGCCAACATGAGCCACGAGCTGCGCACCCCGCTCAACAGCCTGCTCATCCTCGCCCAGCTGCTGGCCCAGAACCCCTCCCGCAACCTCACCCCGAAGCAGGTCGAGTACGCGGGCATCATCCACTCGGCCGGCTCCGACCTGCTCCAGCTCATCAACGACATCCTGGACCTGTCCAAGGTCGAGGCCGGCAAGATGGACGTCAGCCCCGAGCGGGTACCGCTGCGGCAGCTGATCGACTACGTCGAGGCCACCTTCCGCCCGATGACCTCCCAGAAGAGCCTGGACTTCATCGTCACCACGGCCCCCGGCGCCCCCGCCGACCTGCTCACCGACGACTCCCGGCTCCGGCAGATCCTGCGCAACCTGCTGTCCAACGCGGTGAAGTTCACCGAGCAGGGCGGCGTCGAACTGCGCGTCGAACCGGTCGGCGACGGCGAGGTGCCCGACGGCGTCGTACGCGGCGGCGCGGTCGTCGCCTTCCGGGTGAAGGACACCGGCATCGGCATCCCCGAACAGCAGCTGGAGACCATCTTCGGCGCGTTCCAGCAGGCCGACGGCACCACGAGCCGCAAGTACGGCGGTACCGGGCTCGGCCTGTCCATCACCCGGGAGATCGCCCACCTGCTCGGCGGCGCCGTCACCGTGGACAGCACCCCGGGCAAGGGCAGCACCTTCACCCTCTTCCTGCCCGTGGCCCGGCCGGACTTCGACGAACTCCTGCGCAGTGGCCGCTCCACCCCGAAGGCCGGGCAGGAGGACACGGACCAGCCCGGCGGCCCCGTCCAGCAGCGGCCGCCGGTCCTCGCACGGCGGGAGCGGCCGCGCCGGCTGCTCGTCGTCGAGGAGCGCCCGCGCGGGCTGCTGACGCTCGTCGCCGAGAGCGTCGTGCGTGACCTGGAACCCGGCCGCACCGACGGCGACGGCACGCCCGTCGACATCATCACCGCGGTCGGCGCCCAGGAAGCGGCCGGTGCCCTCGCCGCCGAACCCTGCCACTGCGTCGTCGTGGAACTGGGCATGCCCGACGGGGAGTCGGCCCGCTTCCTGGAGGCGCTGCGCGCCGACGCGGCCCTGACCGGCGTCCCCGTGCTGGTGCACGGCTCGCACCGCACCGAGACCCTCGCCGAGGACACCGCGAGCGGTTCGCTGGAGTACCTGTTCAGCCTGGACGAGCTGCGCGAACGGATCGCGCTGCACCTGTCCGCCGAGGAGCCCGGCGAGGTGCTCACCCTGGTCCGCGGGGACGAGACCCAGCACACCGCGCCCCAGCCGATCGACGAACGCACCCGGGGCCGTACCGTCCTCGTCGTCGACGACGACGCCCGCAACCTGTTCGCGCTCAGCGGCATCCTCGAACTGCACGGCTTCCGCGTCCTGCACGCGGAGAACGGCCGCAAGGGCATCGAGACGCTGCTGAACAACCCGGACGTCGAACTCGTCCTCATGGACGTGATGATGCCCGAGATGGACGGCTACACCGCCACCGCCGAGATCCGCAAGATGCCGCAGTACGCCGACCTGCCGGTCATCGCCGTGACCGCCAAGGCCATGCAGGGCGACCGGGAGAAGAGCCTCGCCTCCGGCGCCAGCGACTACGTCACGAAGCCGGTCGACACCCATGACCTCATCGCCTGTGTCCAGCGCTGGCTCCCCGCATGAGCCCGGCCGGCACGGCACAGCGCGCCCGCCCCACCGCAGGCCGAGGAGTACCGATCCGGTGAACGCGTACGAACCGGGCACGCCGGCAGGCGTGCCCGCCCAGCTCCCCGCCGCCGACGCGGTGTCGTCCGACGTGCCCGCCACCACCCCGGTCGGCCGGCTCGCCGCCACCGTGGAGCGGCTGCGCCGCGAGGTACGCGCGGCGCAGGCCGAGGCGGAGGGCCGGGCGCTGATCGAACTGGCCAAGGGCATCCTGGTCGAACGCCTCGGCTGCGGGCCCGCCCAGGCCGCCCGCCAGCTCGCCGAACTCACCGAGCAGGCGCAGACGACCCCGCTGGAGTTCGCGGTGGAGGTCATCAACCAGGCGGCCCGGGACCGCGTCGCGGAGGTCACCGAGGCGTTCCTGTCCGTCGCCGCGGACCCGTCCGGGCCCGTCGCGGAGTCCGCCGAGTCCGCCGCCGTACGGCTGCGCGCCGCCGAGAGCGGTGTGCTGGCCGCCCACGACACCCAGGCGATGGCCGACTCGCTGCTCGACCACGCGCTGCGCCCGCTGGGCGCGGTGGCCGTCGCCATCTGGGCGGCCGGCTCCGACGGCTCGCTGACCCTCGCGGGCAGCGCCGGTTTCCCGCCCGGGGAAGCGGCCCGCTGGCACTACGTCCCGCCCGACGTGGCCACCGTGGCCCGGCGCGGCCTGACCGAACCCGACGGGCAGTGGCTGCCCTCGCTCGCTGGTTCCGGACTGCCCACGATCGGCCGCCGCGAGTACGCCGACGGCGCCCGGATCGCCGTACCCGCCGGGGCGGGCGGCCGGATCCACGGCGTCCTGGAGATCGCCTGGCCCAAGCCGGAGGAACCGCTGCCGCGCCCCGTCGTCCGGCAGGTGGAGGCCCTCGCCGAGCTGTGCGCGCACTCCCTGGAGACCTTCGTGCCGCCGCCCGGTACCGGACCGGAACCCGGGCTGCTGCCCGACGTGGTCGAGCTGATGGACCTGGCCGACGGGCTGCACGACCCGGCACTGGTGCTCGTGCCGCACCTCGACGACACCGGGCAGCTGGTCGACTTCCGCATCCAGCACGTCAACGGCCGCTTCCTCGACCCGGCGGGCCGGCCCCGGGCCGTCGTGGGCGGTGCCCTGCTGCTGGAGGCCTACCCGATGGCCGCCGGCGACAGCGAACTCTTCCAGCGGGTGGAACGGGTCTACGCCACCGGCGAGCCGTTCCGCGCCCGCCGGATGCGGCTGACCGCGCTGGTCGACCAGGTCCCGCTGTCCGCCGTCGCCGACATCAGCATCAGCCGGCACGGCTCCGGCGTGCTGCTGATCTGGCGCATCGAGGACGAGACCGCGCGGCTGGCCAGCCTGCTCCAGCACGCCCAGCGGCTCGGCCGGATCGGCGGTTTCGAGGAGAACCTGCTCACGGGCGAGATCACCTGGAACGGCCAGCTGTTCAGCCTGTACGGCCGCCCGGCCACGAGCCCCCCGGTCGCGCTCCAGGACCTGCCGGCCCATGCCCACCCCGACGACGCCGTCGTCCTCGGCCGCTTTCTGCGCACCGTGCTGCACCACCGCAGGCCCGCCTCCGCCGCGTTCCGGTTGCTGCGCCCGGACGGCGTGACCCGGCACATCCGGGTGGTGGCCGAGCCCGTCCTCGACACCGGCGGCCAGCTCTTCGGCCTCCGCGGCGCCTACCAGGACATCTCCGCCCAGCACTGGACGGAGGTCGCCCTCGCCGCCACCCGCGACCAGCTGGCCCACACCGAGCAGCAGGCCGTGGAGCGCAACCGGCTCACCCTCCAGCTCCAGCACGCCATCATGCCCCCGGCCCAGGCCCCGCTGCGGGTGCCCGGCCTCCAGGTGGCGGTGCGCTACCGGCCCGCCGAGACCGAGCACCTGGTCGGCGGCGACTGGTACGACGCGGTGGTGCTGCCCTCCGGCCTGGTCCTGCTGTGCGTCGGAGACGTCGCCGGGCACGGCATCGAGGCCGCCACCAGCATGGTCGTCCTGCGCAACGCGCTGCGCGGCCTCGCGGTGACCGGCGCCGGCCCCGCGCAGCTGCTGTCCTGGCTGAACATCGTCGCCCACCACCTGACGGGCGCCGTCACCGCGACCGCCGTGTGCGGCCTGTACGACGGCGAGCGGCGCACCCTGCGCTGGGCGCGGGCGGGCCATCTGCCGCCGGTACTGGTACGGGCGGCGGACGCCACCGCGCTGCCCCCGGTCAAGGGACTGCTGCTGGGCGCCGTCCCGGAGGCCCGCTACGAGGAGACGGAGGTGCAGCTGGCCGCCGGGGACACCCTGCTGATGTACACCGACGGTCTGATCGAACGCCGGGACCGCTCGGTGGAGGAGTCCCTGTCGCACCTGCTCGACACCGCGCGCGCGGCGCCCAGCACCCTGGACCAGCAACTCGACCGGCTGCTCACCTACAGCAGGTCGGACACCGACGACGACACCTGCATCGTCGGCATCAGGGTCGCCTGACGCTCCCGGCCCCGCCGGTCAGCCGGCGGTCGCCGTGCCGAGCGGCACGGTCGCGGTGACCCGCTTGCCGCGGGACAGCCAGGTCACCTCCAGGGCGCGGGAGAGCATCGTCACGAGATGCAGACCGTGGCCGCCGACCCGCCGGGGATCGGGGGGACGCCGCCGCGGCGGCTCCTCGGAGGTGTCCGTGACGGAGATGCGCAGCGCGGTGGAGTCGGGCAGCAGCTCCAGGCGCAGCGCGCACGGGCCGGGCGCGTGCTTGGCCGCGTTGGTGACGAGTTCGCTGACGACGAGCTGGGCATCCTGCAGCGGGCGCCGTCCGGGTGCGGGCCGCGCCCGCGCCAGCAAGGCCGCGACGGCGTCTCTCGCCTCGGCGATGCTGGAGACGCCGGTGTCCCAGGTGCGGCTGTAGCGCAGGGGCGCGGTGCGGTCCTGCGTCGTCGCGTGGGTCCTGAGCGGGATGTCCATACCTCGTTGCCCTTTTCCTCTGGGGTCAGGGGCCCTTCCTGTGCACAGGGGGGTCGTGCCGTCCCTGCTCGGTTACCCACTGGGCCGCCGGTCAAGGGGACGTCCGCGAGGAATCCTCCGGATGCCCACGAACACCTGCTGAGGGGTGGCGCGGGAGGTGCGGGGACACAGCGGAACGGGCCCGGAGGCCCGCTCGCGCGGGGTCTCCGGGCCCGTTCGCGGCCGGATCGCTCTTCGGTTTCTCTCAGTGCTTGAAGACGTCCTTGACCTTCTCCTTGGCCTGCCGGGCGTCGCCCTTGGCGCCCTTCATGCGGCCCTCGGCCTCCACGCTCTCGTTGCCGACGGCGCGGCCCGCGGCCTCCTTGACCTTGCCCTTGGCCTGCTCCGCCTTGGCCTTCGCCTTCTGGTTGCCGGCCATCACGTGTCACATCCCCACATAGACGGGTCTCTGGTCGTCATCCGAATTGCCGCTCTGCCGTCGTCCAAACCAGTGAGCGGGTCAGCGTTCGCCGCGCCGGCGCACGACGTGCCGTACGACGAACGACGCGAGGACGACGGCGACGGCGATGAGGACGTACAGCTGGTAGCGGCGGATCTCGTCGTAGATCGCGGTGATGTGGTTGCCCGCCAGGTAGGCCAGGGTCGTCCACACACCGACCCACAGGGCCGCGCCGAGGGCGTTGAAGGCGAGGAAGCGGCGCCAGTGCATGCCGGTCGTGCCCGCGATGACGCCGTTGGCCTGGCGCAGGCCCTCGACGAACCGGGCCACCGTCACGATCTTGCCGCCGTGCCGGGTGAAGAACGCCTCGGCGGCCTCGAACCGCTTGGGCGTGAGGAAGACGTACTTGCCCCACCGGTGCACGAAGGCCCGGCCGCCGACCCGGCCGATCAGGTAGCCCAGGTTGTCCCCGGCGACGGCCGCGGTGAACGCGATGAGCGCCACGGCCACGACGTTCAGCCGCCCCGTGCCCGCGTACACGCCCGCGGCGAGCAGGATGGTCTCGCCGGGGGCGGGGATGCCGAAGTCCTCGACGAAGACCACCGCCCCCACGGCCCAGTAGCCGTAGTGGCCGAGCAGCGGCTCCAGGTGGGCCAGAGGTCCCGGTAGGGGAGGAGGCGACATGCCTCCACGGTACGCCGGTGCCCGTGCGGTGATCAGGGCCGGCCGGCCGAGGCTCCCTGGTCCTGCTGGTCGTGCTGGTCTCGCGCGGCGGTGTCCGGGGCGGGCTGGGTCTCCGGTGGCGTCCGCCGGTGCCGGCGGCCGGTCAGGCGCCGGGCGAGCGGCTCGGTGTACCGGGCGGTCAGCGGGCCGAGTACGACGAGGAGCAGCACGTAGGCGGTGGCCAGCGGGCCGAGGTCGGAGTCGATGCCGGAGGTGACGGCGAGCCCCGCGATGACGATGGAGAACTCGCCGCGGGCGACCAGGGTGCCGCCGGCCCGCCACCTGCCCCGGGCGGAGATGCCCGCCCGGCGGGCCGCCCAGTAGCCGGTGGCGATCTTGGTGAAGGTGGTGACGACGGCCAGGGCGAGGGCGGGCAGCAGCACCGGCGGGATGCTGGCCGGGTCGGTGTGCAGGCCGAAGAAGACGAAGAACACCGCCGCGAACAGGTCCCGCAGCGGCGCGAGGAGGTGGTGCGCGCCCTCGGCGACCTCCCCGGACAGGGCGATGCCCACCAGGAACGCGCCGACCGCCGCCGAGACCTGGAGCTGCTGCGCGACACCGGCCACCACCAGCGTCAGCCCGAGCACCACCAGCAGCAGCTTCTCGGGGTCGTCGGTGGAGACGAACCGGGAGATGTGCCGGCCGTAGCGGACGGCCACCAGCAGCACCAGGCCCGCCACACCGAGCGCGATGGCCAGCGTGACGCTGCCGGCGGCGAAGCCGGTCCCGGCCAGCAGGGCCGTGACCACGGGCAGGTAGACCGCCATGGAGAGGTCCTCCAGCACCAGGATGCTGAGGATCACCGGCGTCTCCCGGTTGCCGATCCGGCCGAGGTCGCCGAGGACCTTGGCGATGACCCCGGAGGAGGAGATCCAGGTGATGCCGGCCAGGACGACGGCGGCGATCGGACCCCAGCCCAGCAGCAGGGCCATGACGGCGCCGGGCAGGGCGTTGAGGGTGGCGTCGACGAGGCCGGCCGGGTACTGGGTCTTCAGGTTGGAGACCAGGTCGCCGGCCGTGTATTCGAGCCCCAGCATGAGCAGCAGCAGGACCACGCCGATCTCGGCGCCGATCGCGACGAACTCCTCGCTGGTGCCGAGCGGCAGCAGCCCGCCCTCACCGAAGGCCAGCCCGGCCAGCAGGTACAGCGGGATGGGCGAGAACCGCAGGCGGGCGGCGAGCCGGCCGAGCAGCCCGAGACCCAGGATGATCGCGCCGAACTCGATCAGGAAGACCGCGGACGAGTGCATCCGGATCACTCCCGCCCGAGTATCGCGGCGGCGGCGTCGACGCCCTCGCGGGTGCCGATGACGATCAGCGTGTCCCCGCCGGCCAGCCGGAATCCGGGGCCGGGGGAGGGGATCGCCTCGGCGCGGCGCAGGACGGCCACGATGGACACGCCGGTCTCGGTGCGCATCCGGGTCTCGCCGAGCAGCCGTCCGTTCCAGTGGGAGGTCCCGGACAGCTCGATCCGCTCGGCCACCAGGCCCAGTTCGGTGGTGGAGAGCAGGGTGGGGCTGTGGTGGGTCGGCTTGAGGGCGTCGACCAGCGCCTCCGCCTCCTGGCCGGTGAGGTGGACCGACAGGGCGCAGGCGTCCGGATCGTCGCGCCGGTAGGCGCTGAAGGTGCGCGAACCGTCCCGGTGGGCCACCACCGACAGGTGGCGGTGTTCGCGTGTCGTCAGGTCGTACCGGACGCCGATACCCGGCAACGGTGTCCTGCTGGTGCGTGCGGCGCTCATGGTGCCCCCCTGTCCGGCTTGAACGTTTCTTGGTGAAACTTTTGTCCGAACCCTACCTTGGAGCGTGATCGTCCGGGGCGGGGCCGGTGCCGGCCGGGGGGAGCGGGCGGGAAGGGGCGTCAGGGGCCGGAGGTCGCGGCGCCCTGGTCGTCGGCGGGATCCAGCTGGCACAGGTGGCACAGCTCGTGGTCTCCGTCGCGGGTGACGACGGTTCCCCAGCCGAGGCACTGCTCGCAGTCGCGGGCGAGGGTCAGATCGGGGTGGGGAGGCAGGAAGGGGCTGCGGTGGGCTCCGTGCGCCATACGGTGAGCGGCTCCTTGCGGTCGCGGGGCGCGGTGCGCGGGACGGGGCGGACGTGAGGAACGACGTCCATTATGTCCTACTTATTCCCCCATGTCAGTGATGCATGTCATCCGATGTCACCGAAGATGTCATGCAGTGCCACCCGCCACCCGCCACCCGCGGTTCCCGGCCGGGAGGCCCCGGCCGGGAACCGCCCGGCACCTCAGCCGAGGTTGCCCAGCCGGGCGTCGCGCCACAGGTCGACGCCGCCCTCGGTCGCGTACCGGTCGATCTCGGCCAGCTCCTCGTCGCTGAACGACAGGTTCTCCAGCGCGGCCACGTTCTGCTCCAGCTGCTCGACCCGCGAGGCGCCGATCACGAGCGAGGTCACCCGCTCGTCGCGGAGCGCCCAGGCCAGCGCCAGCTGGGCCAGCGTCTGCCCGCGCCGGGCCGCGATGCCGTTCAGCGCACGCAGCCGGTCCCGCAGGTCGTCCGTCAGCCAGGAGGCGTCCAGGGACGTGCCCCGCGCGGCCCGCGAGTCCGCCGGGACGCCGTCCAGGTAGCGGCCGGTGAGCAGGCCCTGGGCGAGTGCCGTGAAGCCGATGACGCCGAAGCCCTCCTCCTGGGCCGCGTCCAGCAGGCCGTCGGTCTCGATCCAGCGGTTGAGCATGCTGTACGACGGCTGGTGGATCAGCAGCGGCGTGCCGAGGTCGCGCAGGATCGCGGCGGCCTGCCGGGTGCGCTCGGCGTCGTAGGAGGAGATGCCGACGTACAGCGCCTTGCCCTGGCGGACGGCGGTGTCGAGCGCGCCCATGGTCTCCTCCAGCGGCGTGCTCGCGTCCAGCCGGTGGGAGTAGAAGATGTCGACGTAGTCCACGCCCATCCGGCCGAGCGACTGGTCCAGCGAGGCCAGCAGGTACTTGCGGGAGCCGCCGCCCTGCCCGTAGGGGCCCGGCCACATGTCCCAGCCGGCCTTCGTGGAGATCACCAGCTCGTCGCGGTAGGGCGCCAGGTCGCGCTTCAGCAGCCGCCCGAAGTTCACCTCCGCCGCGCCGTACGGCGGGCCGTAGTTGTTGGCGAGGTCGTGGTGGGTGATCCCGAGGTCGAAGGCGCGCAGCGCGATCTCGCGCTGGGTCTCGAACGGGCGGTCGTCGCCGAAGTTGTGCCAGTAGCCCAGGGACAGGACCGGCAGGTCCAGTCCGGAACGGCCGGTGCGCCGGTAGCGCATGGTGCCGTCGTAGCGAGCGGGGTCCGCGACGTACGTCATCGGGTCTTCTCCGGGTGGTGCCGTAGGGGTGCCCCCGCGTGTGCGCGCGGGCCCGTCCACCCTGCTCCGCGGCGCCGTGCAAGTCCAACCGCCGGCGCGGATGGGATTGAGCGGTTCCGTTTCTGAATCGCCCACAGGGGCAGGCGGTGATCAAGGGAGCGAGAGGAAGGAGGCGCTCATGAGCGACGGGCGGTCCGGTGGGGAAGGGCAGGACCGGGACAGGCGGCGGGTACCGGGGGCGGTGGCGCGGCTGCCCCGGCAGGTCCGGGAGGAGCTGACCCGCAGGCTGCGCCGCAACCGGGGCGCCTTCCGCGCGGACGACGTGCAGGTCGTCGAGCCCCCGCTGCTCCGGCGCGCCGTCGGCGCCTCCGCGCTCGGCAACTGCATGGAGTGGTTCGACTTCGGCGTCTACAGCTACCTCGCCGCCACCATCGGCAAGGTGTTCTTCCCCGGTGCCTCCCCGGCCGCACAGGTCATCTCCTCGTTCGCGACCTTCGCCGCCGCCTTCGTCGTACGGCCCCTCGGCGGACTGGTGTTCGGCCCGCTCGGTGACCGGATCGGGCGGCAGAAGGTGCTCGCCACCACCATGATCATGATGGCGGTCGGCACCTTCGCCATCGGCGTGATCCCCGGCTACGCCACCATCGGCATCGCGGCACCCGTGCTGCTCCTGCTGGCCCGCATGGTCCAGGGCTTCTCCACCGGCGGCGAGTACGGCGGGGCCACCACCTTCGTCGCGGAGTACTCCCCGGACCGCCGGCGCGGGTACCTCTCCAGCTGGCTGGACTTCGGCACCTTCACCGGCTACGCCCTCGGCTCGGCCCTGGTCACCCTGCTCAACCTGGCCCTGACGGACGACCAGATGCTCTCCTGGGGCTGGCGCGTGCCGTTCCTGATCGCCGGGCCGCTCGGCGTGATCGGCCTCTACATGCGGCTGAAGCTGGAGGAGTCCCCGGCCTTCCAGCAGCAGCTGGACGAGCACGAGAAGACGCTCGCGCAGGAGTCGGCGGGCAGCGAGTTCAAGGACATCGTCAGGAACCACTGGCGGGCCCTGCTGGTCTGCATGGGCCTGGTGCTGCTCTACAACGTCACCAACTACATGGTCACCGGCTATCTGCCGACCTATCAGACCGAGACCCTGCACCGCTCCAGCGGTTCCGCGGACGTCCTGGTGCTCGTCGGGATGGTGTGGATCGTCCTCCTGATCACCTTCCTCGGCCGGCTCAGCGACCGGGTCGGCCGGCGGCCCCTCTACGCCGTCGCCGCCACCGCGATGATCGTGCTCGCCGTCCCGGCCTTCCTGCTCATCAAGGCGCAGGGCACCTGGCCGCCGATCCTCGGGGTGCTGCTCCTGGCCACGCTGCTGGCCTGCTTCGCCGCGCCCAGCGCGGCCACGCTGCCCGCCCTGTTCCCGACCGCCGTCCGCTATGCGGCCATGGGCATCGGATTCAACTTCGCCGTCGCCGCGTTCGGCGGCACCACCCCGCTGGTCACCGCGGCGCTGGTCGACGTCACGGGCGACGACCTCATGCCCGCCTACTACCTGATGCTGGCCGGCGCGATCGGCCTGCTCACCGTCCGGTTCCTCCCCGAGAGCGCCCAGGTCCCGCTCAAGGGCTCCCGGCCGATGGTCGGATCGCAGGAGGAGCGGCGCGAACTCATCGGTGCCTCGCAGGAGTTGTACGACCTCACGCGGGAGCGGGACACGGCGCGGCGCGGCTGAGCCGCCGGCCGCGCCGGGGGCTTGTCCGATCCTACGAACTTCCCGTCTGCCGGGTTACCGGCCCGCGCCACGTTTGATAGGAAACTTTCCTACCAGTAGTCGGTACGGACCAACTACCCACCCCCCACTCCCTTTTGGAGCCCCTGTGGTGTACGCAGACCGCGAAGCGGCAGCCCCCGCGAGCCCTGCCGGCCTCTCCCGCCTCTCCCGCCGGACCGTCGTCGCCGCACTCGGCGCCGTCGCCTCGGGCGCCCTGCTCGGAGTCTCCCGCGCCGGCACCGCCTCGGCCGCGGCGCCGGGACTGGACGACCCGGCGAAGAAGGAGATCGCCATGAAGCTGGTGTCGAGCGCGGAGAACTCCTCGCTCGACTGGAAGGCCCAGTACAAGTACATCGAGGACATCGGCGACGGCCGCGGCTACACGGCCGGCATCATCGGCTTCTGCTCCGGCACCGGCGACATGCTCGACCTCGTCCAGCTCTACGCCGACCGCAAGCCCGGCAACGTCCTGGCCAAGTACCTGCCCGCCCTGCGCAAGGTCAACGGCACCGACTCGCACCAGGGCCTGGACCCCGACTACCCCAGGGACTGGCGCAAGGCCGCCCAGGACACCGCGTTCCAGCAGGCGCAGAACGACGAACGCGACCGCGTCTACTTCAACCCCGCCGTCGCCCAGGGCAGGACGGACGGGCTGCGCGCGCTCGGCCAGTTCATCTACTACGACGCCATCGTCATGCACGGCGACGGCGACGACCCGACCAGCTTCCGCAACATCCGCAAGCGCGCCCTGCGCAGCGCCAAGCCGCCGGCCCAGGGCGGCGACGAGACGGCGTACCTCAACGCCTTCCTGGACGCCCGGGTGTGGGCCATGAAGCAGGAGGAGGCCCACAGCGACACCAGCCGCGTCGACACCGAGCAGCGCGTCTTCCTGCGCAAGGGCAACCTCGACCTGAACACCCCGCTCGACTGGAAGGTCTACGGCGACAGCTACCACATCGGCTGATCCCCGCCGGGAGGCGCGCGGCAGGCCGGCGGGCACGGACTCCGGCACGCGGAGCCCGGTCCGGCGGCCTGACGCGCCGCGACGCGCCGGATCACGGCGAAAGCCGCGGCGGCGGCGGTCCGGGTGACGACCGGCAGAGCCGCCGCGAGCGCGCCCACCGCCAGGGGCACCGCGTGACCGGCCCGGCCCGCCCCTCACCGGCGTGCCGGCACCTGCGGCTCTTCCCGGCCTGGT